>NZ_BOVK01000011.1 GCF_018403685.1 Xylanibacillus composti | reverse complement strand
CGGTTGACACAGCTTTTCTCTATCACATATAATGAAGTTTGTTACACCGTTTCAATTGGACGGTCTGTTCGGAGGGAGGGAAAACTGGTGTCTGAAACAAAAGTTCGCAAAAACGAATCTCTTGACGCTGCGCTTCGCCGCTTTAAGAAAGGTCTCGCGAAGGACGGAGTTCTCGCCGAAATCAAGAAGCGCAAGCATTATGAGAAGCCAAGCGTAAAGCGCAAGAAGAAGTCGGAAGCAGCGCGCAAGAGAAAGTTCTAGGAGGAGTTTCAACTCATGAGCTTGACTGAACGATTGAACAACGATATGAAACAAGCGATGAAGAACCAGGATAAATTCAAACTCTCCGTGATCCGAATGATCCGTTCATCGATCAAGAACATCGAAATCGACCAGCGCAAAGAACTGAGCGAGGAAGAAGTTCTTGATATCATAAATCGTGAGCTCAAACAACGCAAGGATTCCCTCCAGGAATTTCAGAAGGCCGGTCGTGACGATCTGGTCGAGCAATTGCAGAAGGAAATCGAAGTGATTCACGAATACCTTCCCGAGCAGCTGACAGAAGAAGAAGTCAAGGCAATTGTACAACAGACCATCCAGGAAGTCGGTGCTTCTTCTAAAGCCGAAATGGGAAAAGTGATGGGAGCTTTGATGCCGAAGGTCAAAGGACGGGCAGACGGCAAGCTGGTGAATCAAATCGTCCAACAAACTTTAAGTTAAGCAATGTCCCGCCAGGGGCTTGCATGTAAGAGAGACCGGACTGAAGCGGCGGAAGTTGCGCGGGGGCGGTCTCTTTTTATTCCGGCATTCGGCATTTTTTTGAAACATGTTTTTCAATGAAACGTAATACATAGTATCCAAGCGATTAAGCGGCATCGGATAGGGGAAACTGAACATATCGCAATCTGAGTAGAGGAGGTCATGTCATGAGGCTGTTCTCCAGACGATGGGCAATTTGGATGATGGCGGTAACGATAGTGCTTGCGGCATTAAATTGTATTCCTTTATCCGCCTCGGCTGACGAGCAGGTGCCATCGAATGAGCTCATTTATGTCATTCCGGTAAAGCATGGAATTGAAAACGGTTTAGCTCATTTTATTGAGCGTGCGGTGGGGGAAGCGGAAGCGAATAACGCAGCATACATTGTTCTGGATATTGATACGCTCGGCGGGAGGCTGGATTCGGCGCTAGGCATCGGGGAAACGATACGCGGGGCGAATGTGCCGACGGTTGCCTACGTGAACGGCAAGGCTATTTCGGCAGGAAGCTATATCGCGCTGAACGCGGACCAAATTGTGATGGGGCCGGGAAGCACGATCGGTGCGGCAGCAATTGTGGACGGAAACGGCAATCGTGTTGAGGACTCCAAGCTGATCTCAGCGTGGTCGGGCGAAATGCGCGCAGCTGCGGAAATGAACGGTCGCAACGGCGAATATGCGGTGAAGATGGTGGATGACAGCCGGGTTGTGGAAGTGACGGAGCTTGGCATAACGTATGGCGCTGGCGAATTGATCACTTTTACCGCTCAAGAGGCGGAAGCGGCAGGATATGCGGAAGGCATTGCCGGTACTTTGAAAGATGTGCAGGAGTTCCTTGGAGCCGGTCATATGCAGATCATTCAGGTTGAACGTAGTGTGGCGGAGCGAGTTGCAACCTTCTTGACTAATCCGATAGTGATCACCATCCTCATATTGCTCGGTTTGATTGGCATAGGGACGGAATTGTTTACGCCGGGATTCGGCATACCGGGTATTGTCGGCATTGCGGCGTTTGGTCTATATTTCTTTGGTCATATCGTTGCTGGTTTTGCAGGGTCCGAGCATGTGCTGTTATTTGTTGGAGGAGCCGTTCTCCTGCTGTTGGAGATATTTGTCCCAAGTTTCGGCATACTAGGCATATTAGGCGCTCTCAGCTTACTCAGCGGAGTTGTTTTGGCAGCCTACAGCACAGAGCAGGCGCTGATGTCGCTTGGCATCGCTGTGCTAATAGCGATTGTAGTGTTTGCTCTGTTGGGCAAATATCTCGGCAAGCGCGGCGTATGGAATCGATTTGTGCTCCAGGATCAAATGACTCGGGACATTGGGTATCGTTCCGCATTGGACAGGACGCATCTTCTTGATCAGACCGGCATCGCCCTAACATCACTTCGTCCGTCGGGCACGGCGCTTATCGGCGAAGAGCGGGTCGATGTGGTGACAGGCGGTGAATTTATATCCGCGCAAACGGAGATTATTGTAGTCAAAATTGAAGGAAATCGGATCGTTGTACGCGAAAAGTAAGAATAGTCCTACTATGGCCACATAGGCATATTGAAATCACATGAATGAAGGAGGAACTATGGAACCATTTGTTGTTTATTTATTATTTGGTGCGATTATCATTATTGTTCTGTCGGTTTTCTTTAGCTTTGTCCCAGTAATGCTCTGGATCTCGGCTTTGTTCTCGGGAGTCAGAGTCGGCATTGTCACTTTGGTCGCAATGCGGATCAGACGCGTTATTCCAAGTCGTGTGGTCAATCCTATGATCAAAGCGACCAAAGCTGGCTTGGACTTAACGACCAATCAGTTGGAAAGTCACTATTTGGCGGGCGGCAATGTGGACCGTGTTGTCAACGCTCTTATCGCCGCTCAGCGCGCAGATATCGATCTTGTGTTTGAACGGGCTGCGGCAATCGACCTGGCAGGCCGCGACGTGCTGCAAGCCGTACAGATGAGTGTTAACCCGAAGGTTATTGAAACCCCGATCGTCGCCGCGGTTGCGAAGGACGGCATTGAAGTAAAGGTGCGTGCCCGTGTTACCGTTCGCGCCAATATCGAAAGACTGGTCGGCGGTGCAGGTGAAGAGACGATTATTGCCCGCGTAGGGGAAGGTATCGTCACAACCGTAGGTTCGGCGAACAGCCACAAAGAAGTACTGGAAAATCCCGATATGATATCACGCACTGTTCTGGAGAAAGGTTTGGACGCCGGTACGGCATTCGAAATCTTGTCCATTGATATTGCGGATGTTGATGTTGGCCGCAATATTGGTGCGCAGCTGCAAACAGACCAAGCAGAAGCCGATAAGCAAATTGCGCAAGCGAAAGCCGAGGAGCGCAGAGCGATGGCCGTTGCGCAGGAGCAGGAAATGTCAGCGCGCGTCGTAGAGATGAGGGCCAAGGTTGTCGAGGCCGAATCGCAGGTGCCGCAGGCTATGGCTGAGGCGTTGCGCAGCGGCAAGCTCGGCGTTATGGATTACATGAATTTCAAGAATATCGATGCGGATACACAGATGAGGAATTCCTTCGGCAGCCAATCCGGATCCGACTCGCAGAAGGATGAATAAAGATGCTTGACTTCCTGTTCAGCAATCCGCTGTTCATCTTTATCGTGATCGGCTTGATCAGCATGCTGTTCCGGCAGCGAAAAGAAGCCGCGCCGACCCGCCAACGCCGGCCAGGCCAGCAAGGGCCGGTTATTCCGACATTTGGGAATGAGGAGCCGCAGCAAGCAAGAGGATTTGGCAAGCATGAACCAGCCGCGCGCCAAGAGGAGCCTGACTACATGGCTGCACTGGAGGCATTTGAGCAGGCCGATGCAACGAGGTCAAGGAAGCCGGAACCAAAGCCGATGCACCCTTTCCCCCGGGTGGCGGTGCTCCCGAAAGAAGAAAAACGTGGGCAGAAATCGAATCATCGCCAGCCGACGGCGGAGGAAGCGCGACTCGGCATGATGTGGGCCGAGGTGTTTGGCCCGCCGCGGGCAAAGCGGCCTTACAGATAATACAGAGACAGAGGAAGATGGAGAACCGGGATTTCGGTGCTGCCATCTTCCTTTGCTTTGGGGCGCAGTGCGTTTGACGAAAGGTTGCCAAGCATCCATCCGCTCATTACAATGGTAATAACTTTGATTTGAAATAAAGGGGAACCCACATGCTCCAGTCCGTAAAAATCAGAATTTTGGCCGGTTTTTTATTGGTCACGATTCCACTGGCCATTTTTCTGTATTACAGCAACTATTACGCGATCAATATCGTACGCGACCAGATTTCCAAAAATTACAGCAATTTACTCGATTTATATACGAAAAACACCGACAATATTTTGTATCAGACGAATTTATTTTTGTACGGCATGGTAAATGATCAGGATGTCAGTATTATCAATGCCTATGTGTCTGACAGTGATGAATACATGCTGACCAAGCTTCGCATTATCAACAAGCTGAATATATCCATCGGCTATTACGATATGGTCGATTCCATATTTGTCTATCTGCGCAAGAACAATGACCTCATTTTATCCTCCCAGCGAAACGCGTACCAAGAGCGCGAGATTATTTATGACAATATCGATACGCTGCTTGCTTCAGCAGAAGAGCCGCCCTACAAGGAGTGGCGGGTAGTTGCGACGGCTGACGGATACGCGCTTTATAAGATGATCGCAGTGAACGCCAATGTCTTTATAGGCTCGTGGATCAGTGTGGATAATTTGATGGAGCCGCTCGCCAACTGGGAGCTCGGCGAGGACGGCGGCGTCATGCTGTTGTCCGGAGGCGAGTCCATCGGGGGGATTGGAAGCTCGGCGGCGCGCTTTTCCAATATGGATATCAAGGCAGGGGAATCGAATTCAAGCTATCGGATCGTAACAGACCGCGATAATGGCAACGATTATTTGATCGTAGAAGAGCCGTCCTTGATGGCCGATCTGCACTATGCGGTTATCGTAGCGGAAAAAAACATACTGCGAAATCTGCCTTATTTCCAACAGTTTATTTATACAATCCCCTTGGCTGTTGTGATCATCTTGGTGCTGTATTTCGTCTTCTTGCAGCGAACCTTGATCAAGCCATTGTTCGACCTGATTAGGGGCATGCGCCGGATTGGGCAGGGCAGATTTGACGTGCGTCTGCATGAAGGGGGGACAGGGGAATTCAGGTTCCTCAACAGCACCTTCAACGAAATGGTTCGCGAAATCGAGCACTTGAAGATCAATGTCTACGAGGAGAAGCTGAAGGCGCAGCATGCGGAATTCAAGCATCTTCAAGTCCAGATCAATCCGCATTTCTATATGAATACCTTGAACATCATTTATAATCTTGCAGCGCTGAAGGATTTCAAATCCGTGCAGAAGATGTCGCTGCATCTTGCAGATTACTTCCGTTTTATTATTCGCACGAACCGCACGAAGGTGACTCTGGAGGAAGAACTGGAACATATTCAAAACTATTTGGAAATTCAACATTTAAGATACCCGGATCTGTTATTATATGAACTGGATGTTTCGAAGGAGCTGGGAAACTTTCAAATCCCGCCTCTAATCATCCAGCCATTTGTGGAAAATGCGATTATTCACGGATTCCAAAATCGCCGGGAGCCCTTTACGATACACGTGCATGCACGTGCGGACGAGGAAGATCCGGAACACTATATGAAAATAACGATTCAAGACAATGGAAAGGGTTTTCCCGAGGAACTGCTCGGGCAGCTCAATTCGAAGGATTATTTCGAAAAAATCGGCGACGAGCACGTGGGCATTTGGAACGTCTGGAGAAGGCTGCGCATGGATACAGGGGACAAGGCCCTCATCGCGTTCGCTAATGCTGAGCCGCACGGAGCTATCGTGACGATCCGCATTCCCTTGTCAATGGATAGGAAGAGGTGACAGTCGATGTATCGGCTACTGGTAGTGGATGATGAACTGTTTGCAATAAAAGGGATCACGCAGGGGATCGAATGGAGCGATTTGCAAATTGAATCCGTGATGGAAGCGATGGATGTGGACGAGGCGAAGCAGATATTGGGCTCCGAACGAGTCGATGTGCTGATTTCCGATATCGAAATGCCGGGGGAAAATGGTTTGGAGCTGCTGGAATGGCTGCAGACCCATTCGCCGAATACGGAGACCATATTTCTGACAGGCCATGCCAACTTCTCGTATGCGCAACGCGCCATTCATCTTGGAAGTTTTGATTATGTGCTGAAGCCAGTCGATCACGATCAACTGAAGGAGACGGTGCGCAAAGCGCTGGAGTTGATTCGCGAGGAACGGGAACTGCTCGACTTTCACGAGACATACAAGATGTATTATCAGCAATGGACGCAACAGCTGCCGGCGTTGGTCGAGCGATTTTGGCAGGATGTGCTGGCAGGTCGTATGCCGTTGTCGCCGCAGCGCTTGCAAGCTTCTTTGGACATGTATGAAATTCCATTGTCGCTGGATGGCCATATTCTTCCTGTCCTCATTAGTGTGGAGGAGTGGAAAGAAGAGCTTTCCACCAGGGATGAGGAAATTATGGAGTATGCGCTGCGAAAGGCTGCTGCGGAAATTATTCTGCAGGAAGGGCCGGGAGCAGTCATTCAAGATCGCGGGGATTACAACCTGGCATTGATCTATCTGGCGCCGGGAGAAAGTCTGGACCGCACTAGCATCATTGCCCGCTGCAAGGAATATGTGCAGGCATGCAATCGCTATTTCTACTGCTCCCTGTCCTGCTACATCGGAGACGAGGCGCAAATCGGCGGGCTCCAGCAATCGTTGAACCGCTTGCTGGAGATGGAGCGGAGCAACTTGAAACTAATGAACGAAGTGTTCCTGCAGCAAGATGTCAGAGGCTCGGCTGACAGCATGCTGCCCCCGCCTTCCTTCACCGATTGGCTCGTCCTGTTCGAGGCAGGCAAGAAGGACGAGCTGCTGACGAGAATCGAAGAGAAGCTTGACAGCATGCAGAAGGAAGAGGTGGGACAGGAATCGCTGGCCGCTTTCTTTTTTGGATTTATGAATATGGTCTATCTTTTTGCGCACAAAAAAGGCCTCTCCGTTAACGAAATCTTCACCGCGCCGGAAATGATGGATATGGGGGCGGTGACGCGCAGTTACCATCACTTGCGGACCTGGGCGACCCGCGTGGTCAATGCGGCTGTGGAGACGACCGGTTCTAAGTTAAAGGATGTGTCGGCCGTCATTGCCAAGATTCAGCATTATATCCAGACACATCTGAATGAGGAGCTGAATCGGGAGGACCTGGCTGCGCTCGTTTATTTGAACCCTGCGTATGTGTCGCGGCTGTTCAAGAAAGAAACCGGCGTATCGCTGTCTGAGTATATTCAAACCGTCAGAATGGAGCAAGCGAAGCAGCTGCTGGCCGAGTCGAATGACAAGATCAGCTCAGTGGCGGAGGCAGTGGGCTATTCTCACTTTTCCCATTTTGCCAAGCTGTTCAAGAAGATAACGGGCATCACGCCGCAAGAGTACCGCAAGAGGTTCCAAGAATTTGTCGAATAAAGTCGTATGCGCACTTTTGTCATCTTGAACAGTTTTTCTTGTGGACATGTCACAATAGTGTCTAAGTGGTCACCTTGGTAGTAGAGAGAACGTCAAGAAAAAATTATGATGAGTATAGTAAATCGTCGATTTTATGAAAGGGGTGACAGCATGGCAACACAAGATGCGACTGCGACTGCGTCTGCTGCTCTTCAGACGCCGGGGAAAAGACGTTCCACTCCTTTTTTCCGCACTGTCCGCAAGTTCTGGATTTTCTATGTAATGTTGCTGCCTGCGAGCATTGTGCTGATTTTGCACAACTATTTACCAATGTTTGGCGTTATTATCGCCTTCAAGAACGTCAACTACGCTGACGGAATTTGGGGGAGTCCCTGGATCGGGTTCGATAACTTCAAGTATTTGTTCTCGACCAATACAGCCTGGGTGATAACGAGAAATACAATCGCTTATAACGTCGTTTTCATTGCTTTGAACTTGGGGATTGCGATTGCGCTGGCGATTATGTTCCATGAAATGCGCAACAAGGCATGGGCGAAATTCCATCAAAGCACCATGTTTCTTCCTTACTTCCTCTCCTTCGTCGTTGTAGCCTACCTCGGTATGGCTTTCCTTCAAGGGGAGAACGGCTTTATCAACTCCACGATCCTCCCTATGCTCGGCATAGAGAAGATCAACTGGTATTTTGAGCCGAAATATTGGCCATATATTCTGCCAATCGTCAACACTTGGAAAAACATCGGTTATTTTGTCGTCATTTACTTGGCCGCCATCGTCGGCTTTGACAAGGAGTATTATGAAGCGGCACTAATCGACGGAGCAAGCAAATGGCAGCAAACGCTCAAAATTACGATTCCGTTGTTGACACCGGTTATCGTAGTCATGACGATCCTGCAAATTGGCCGTATCTTCTATGCAGACTTCGGCTTGTTCTTCCAGTTTACACGTAACCAAGGGGCGCTTTACGATACGACATTGGTTATCGAAACCTACGTTTATCAGACATTCTTGGCGATGGGCGACATCGGCATGTCCTCGGCTGCCGGTTTGTATCAATCGGTTGTAGGCTTCGTGCTTGTACTCGTGTCGAACCTGATCGTCCGCAAAATTAGCCCGGACAATGCATTGTTCTAGAAGGGAGGGTAATCCATGAGCAGTTCTGCAACTAATCCCACTGTCGGAGTGGATCGGATAAAAAAACCGAAAAGAGAACGCAATCCGAATGAAATCGGGAACACCGCGAACTTTTTAATCAACTTGTTCTTCTGGTTTTACACTGCAGCCTGCGTGCTGCCGCTGTTTCTGGTAATTGCCGTCTCCTTCTCCAACGAAAGAGATGTTGTCGTCAACGGCTACAAGTTTATTCCAGAGACTTTCAGTTTGGACGCATACCGATTCCTGTTTGAGGATTGGACACCTATCGTGAACGCGTACGGCGTCTCGATCTTCGTAACGATCGTAGGTACGATCTTGAGCGTCATCCTGATGTCGCTTTACGCCTACCCGATCTCGCGGGATGATTTCCCGCACAAGAACTTCTTCTCGTTCTTCTGTTTCTTCACGATGCTGTTCAACGGCGGTCTGGTGCCGTTCTATCTCGTATACACACAGACGCTCGGCTTGAAAAACAGCTTGTGGGCATTGATCATGCCGTATCTCGTTGGTGCATTCTGGGTCTTGATTATCCGCACCTTCTTCAAGACGACAATCCCGGTAGCCTTGCTGGAATCGGCCAAAATTGATGGCGCCAGCGAGTTCCGCATCTTCGGTTCGATTGTGCTGCCGCTGTCGCTGCCGGTATTGGCGACCGTCGCCTTGTTCCAAACGCTTGTTTATTGGAATGACTGGTTTATGAGTTTGCTCTTTATAACAAAGGAATCGAACGTATCCGTTCAATTCTTGATGTATAAGACGATGCTGAACATTCAGTTCCTGTCGACGAATACGCAAGCAGCGGCTGGTATTGCGGCTGGCGGCGGCATTCTGCAATTCCCGACAGAAACGGTGCGGATGGCTATGGCTGTTGTCGGTGTAGGACCGATCATCTTCGCCTATCCGTTCTTCCAGCGGTTCTTTATTCAGGGCTTGACTGTAGGTGCCGTAAAGGGCTAATACACATCACAAGTTTCATGGGTGAATCCACATCATACTGGCTATTGCCGGCAATATATATATCAAGCCGGTTAGCAAATACACAGACAACTATCAAAGGGAGGGAACACCATGAAGACATCTAAGAAAAGCATGATTCTCATGCTGGCTCTTGTCTTCGCAATGTCACTCGTCCTCGCGGCGTGTGGCGGCAGCAACAGCAACTCCGGTACAGGAAGCACTGGAGGAGGAAGTGAAAGCAGTGAAGGCGCTGCAGGTTCTGATTTGGCGCCATACGAGTTGAAGATGACTTATCCGGGCGTCAAGCAGAAGGACCATGATAAAGTTATGGCCGAAATCAACAAGTACCTGAAGGAAAAAATCAACGCAACGCTTGATCTTCAACCGATTGAGTGGGGACAATGGGATCAGAAGGTTAACCTGATGATCGCTTCCCGCGAGCCGATGGACATCTACTTTACTGCACAGTGGTCCGGCTATGCGGTGAACGTATCCAAGGGTGCGTTCCTGGATCTTGCAGAACTGCTGGAGACTGAAGCAGGGCAAGGCATCGTTGAAATCTTGGATCCCGCTTACCTGGAAGGCTCCAAGATCAACGGCAAAAACTATGGCGTTCCAACTAACAAGGAAATCGCTGGACAAGGCGGTATCATCTACCGCTCCGATATTGCAGAAGAGCTTGGTTTGGACATGTCCAACATCCAAACACCAGCTGATCTGAAGCCGATTTTGCAAGCTGTAAAAGAAGCAAAGCCGGAAATGATTCCGTTGTTCATGCGCGATGGCGAAACATTCAACGTGCATTACTTTGCGCAGTATGACTTCCTGGGTGATGCCAACATCCCTGGCGTTGTGCTGAAGGATTTGGACGATACTGTAGTCAAGCCGCGCTTTGAATTCGATCGTTATAAAGAGAACCTGGATATCGCTCGCGATTTCTTCCTGGCAGGCTTGATCAACCAGGACGCTACGACGACAACATTGTCTACACAGGATGCAATGCAAGCAGGCAACGTCTTCATGACAATCCAGCCTCTGAAGCCTGGCAAGGCTGAAGAAATGGCTGCTGTAACCAACCTGAGCGGCAAGCTGGCGCAAATTCCTATGACCGATCGTACGATTGCTACATCGGAAACAGCCGGTTCCATGCTGGCGATTTCTTCGACATCCGAAGATCCGGAACGCGCAATGATGTTCATCAACCTGCTGCACACTGATCAATATTTCAACAACTTGTTCAACTTCGGTATTGAAGGGGATCACTTCACTCGTGATGGTGAAATTATCACCCCAACTGAGAACCAGACTGCTTACTCCCCAGGCGGTGCATGGATGTTCGGCAACCAGTTCCTGAACTATGTATGGGACTCCGAAGATCCGCAAAAGTGGGAGCAGTTCAAAGAATTTAACGAAGGCGCGAAAGTATCGCCAGGCCTTGGCTTTACATTCGATGCTGAGCCGGTAAAAACGCAAGTAGCCGCAGCTGTTAACGTTCGTAAAGAATATGATGCTGCATTGGATACAGGCGCTGTAGATCCGGACGAAGTTCTGCCTAAGTATATCGAGAAGCTGAAAGCGGCCGGTCTCGACGATATCATTGCCGAGAAGCAAAGACAATTCGACGAATTCTTGGCTAACAAGTAAACTGAGCACAACTGAACCGCCCTTCCCTTCGTTCATCGAGGGGGAGGGCGGTTTAGCTTGTTCTAAGAAGCGAGACGCTGTTCGGAATTGTAAAAAAATCGCGCAAATGTCATAAAAGTGTTACCTCGCTCATGATTGTGATAGATGGTGTCTTTGAAAGCCACTAATATAGAAGTGAAAGGAAAAAGAAAACGCTTTCTAATATTAGAAAATTACCGCGATTCATTCTGCTGAACGCGCGTTCTTCTTTTCATGCTTATTCGCTGGAGAATGTGACTGGGGCTATTCCCGGTTTTATTGCCGGATAGCATATATATCATATATTCAGGGGAGGTTTTTATCACATGAAGACAACGAGAAAGAACTTGCTAATGCTGGTCTTGGTCTTCGCAATGTCTATGGTGTTGGCGGCTTGCGGCGGCAACAATGAACCTGCAAGCAGCGGGAATGCAGTCGATGCCGGGGGCAGCAACAACGGGGAGTCCGATGCAGCCGGCGGAAGCGAAAACAGCGGTTTGGCCCCGTACGAACTGAAATTTGCATTCCCGGGAACGAAGCAAAAAGATCATGACATGGTTGTGGAAAAAATCAATGAGTACCTGAAGGAAAAAATCAATGCAACAATTGACATTCAGCCAATCGAGTGGGGTCAATGGGACGACAAAGTGAACCTGATGATCGCATCTCGCGAGCCGATGGACATTTATTTCACGGCACAATGGAGCAACTACGCAGTCAATGTCTCTAAAGGCGCATTCATGGATCTTGGCGACTTGCTTGCCAATACAGATGCCGGCAAGGCGATTGTGAACAGCCTGGATTCGGCATTCCTGGAAGGCTCCAAAATCGGCGGCAAGAATTACGGTATTCCGACGAATAAGGAATTGGCTGCATCCGCGGGCGTTGTTTACCGTACAGACATTGCAGAGGAACTTGGATTGGAAATGGACTCGATAAAATCCGTAGAGGATCTTGGTCCGATTCTGCAGAAGGTCAAAGCAGAAAAGCCTGAGATGATCCCGCTCTTCTTCCGGGAAGGGGAGAACTTCAACGTCCATTATTTCGCTGAATTCGACTTCCTGGGCGATGCGGATGTACCGGGCGTCATCTTGAAGGATCAGGATGATACGACAATTAAGCCGCGTTATGAATTTGATCGATATCTCAATAATTTGAAGCTTGCCAGGGAGTTCTTCCAAGCAGGCTACATTAACCAGGATGCAACTACGACTACTCTTTCCGCGCAGGATGCTTTGAAAGCCGGCAATGTATTTATGACCACTGCGTCCCTCAAGCCGGGCAAGGATGCGGAACTTGCCAGCGCGACCGGACTGGTAGGCAAGCTCAAGCAAATCGAATTGACAGGTAAAACGATTGCAACATCCGAAACGGCAGGCTCCATGCTGGCCATCTCAACGACTTCGGATGATCCGGAACGGGCCATGATGTTTATCAGCCTGCTGCATACGGACAAGTATCTGAACAACCTGTTGAACTTCGGTATTGAGGATGTTCATTATTCCCGCGATGGGGAAATCATCACGCCGACTGAAAAAGCGGGCGATTACGCGCTTGGTTCTGCCTGGATGCTCGGCAACCAATTCCTGAACTACGTATGGGATTCTGAGGATCCGCAAAAATGGGAGAAGTTCAGAGAGTTCAACGAAGGCGGCAAGCCATCTCCTGGTCTCGGCTTTACCTTTGACGCTGAGCCGGTCAAAACGCAGGTTGCTGCTTTGGTCAATGTGCGCAAAGAATTTGACGCGGCACTCGATACAGGGGCCGTTGATCCGGATGATGTGCTGCCGAACTACATCAACAAGCTGAAGGCAGCCGGTATCGACGATGTCATTGCCGAGAAGCAAAGACAATTCGACGAGTTTCTTGCAAATAAATAAACTGCAAATGCGGTGATTACACGTTGGGGAGCCTCGGTAAGCAGCAGAGGACTCCCCTATTTATCTAAAAATTTAGAATAATGTCACAAATGGGTTAACTTAGCCATAATCGCGATAGCCGAAAAAACGACTTCAGGTATATTATGGAACAGTATTCGGTCGGGAAAACGCATTCATGAAGAATAACAGCGATGCTCTAGATCCCGCATCCCGGATCATATGAAAAGAATTTTATTATTTATGGGGAGGTTGAAGAAATGAGATCAGCTAAGAAAAGCATGCTGATGCTGCTCGTGCTCGTATTCACGATGTCGCTTGTATTGGCAGCATGCGCAGGCAGCAACAACAGCAACAGCGGGGGGAACACTAGTACAGGCGAAAGCTCGAACAACACCAGCGAAGGGACTGGAGACGGCAACAGTGCCGCCTCAAATTTGGAGCCCTACGAACTGAAGATGGTTTTCCCGGCTACGAAACAAAAAGATCATGACGTAGTAATGGCGAAAATCAACGAGTATCTGAAAGAGAAGATCAATGCGACGATTGACATTCAGCCAATCGAATGGGGACAATGGGATGAAAAAGTCAATTTGATGATCGCCTCCCAAGAGCCGATGGACATTTTCTTCACGGCACAATGGAGCAACTATGCGGTGAATGTGTCGAAGGGCGCATTCTTGGAGCTGGACGATCTGTTGGCGAATACGGAAGCAGGCCAATCGATTGTCAACTCTTTGGACCCGGCATTTATCAACGGATCCAAAATTGACGGCAAAAACTACGGCATTCCGACTAACAAGGAGCTTGCGGCTTCGGCCGGTTATATTTACCGTACGGATATCGCCGAAGAGCTGGGGCTTAACATGGATTCCGTCAAGTCCAATGCTGACCTCGGCCCTATCCTGCAGAAAGTAAAAGAAGCGAAGCCGGAAATGATCCCGCTGTTCTTCCGGGATGGCGAGAACTTCAACGTCCACTATCTCGCTGAATTCGATTACTTGGGCGACGCCAACATTCCTGGCGTGCTGCTGAAGGACGACCCGAACGGTTTGACTGTAAGGCCGCGCCATGAAATTGATCGTTACCTGGAAAACCTGAAGCTGGCCCATGAATACTTCAGAGCTGGATACATCAATCAGGATGCTACAACGACAACTTTGTCCGCTCAGGACGCGATGAAGGCTGGCAACGTCTTTATGATTCCAGCTTCGTTGAAGCCTGGAAAAGACATTGAAACAGAAAGCGCAACGGGACTGATCGGCAAGCTGAGACAAATCGAGGTCACTGGCGCCACGATCGCAACTAGCGAGACGGCAGGCTCCATGCTGGCCATCTCGAGAACGTCTGACAATCCGGAACGTGCTATGATGTTTATCAACCTGCTGCACACAGACAAGTATCTGAACAACCTGTTGAATTTCGGCATTGAGGGCGAGCATTATGCCTTGAACGGCGACAGCATGATGACGCCGACTGAGAAAACGGCTGACTATGCGCTAGGTTCCGCTTGGATGCTGGGCAGCATGTTCCTGAACAATTTGTGGGAGACAGAAGATCCGCAAAAATGGGAGCAGTACAAGGAATTCAACGCAAGCGGCACCGTCTCCCCCGGCCTTGGCTTTACGTTTAATGCAGAGCCAGTCAAAACACAAGTGGCGCAAATTGTAAATGTCCGCAAAGAGTACGATGCGCAGCTGGATACAGGTGCTGTCAACCCGGATGAAGTGCTGCCGCGCTACATTGAGAAGCTGGAAGCTGCAGGCTTGCGGGATATTATCGCCGAGAAACAAAGACAGTTCGACGAGTTCAAGGCGAATCAGTAATACGGAAAGGAACAGGCTGTCCTCTGAACGGAGAACACTGTTCAAAAGAGAGCTAAGCCAATTCAAAAGCGGTTGGGCGGTGTGTTGAACACCAGCCCAGCCGCTTTTTTTCTTTTGCAGGAGGCATGGCAGACGATGCAGACGCAGCAGCCTGTCTCCGCCGCAAAAACTGCCCGTATGCGATTGTCTGAAGCCCGCCCTTTTCCTCATATTTGCCCCCTTTGCCGCATAAGGTGATAGAAGCGATGTCAGACAGGAGGGAGCACGCAGTATGCGCCGTTTACAACGGAGATTGCGACGATTTACCGCTAGTGTTCTCGATTTGCCGCAGGATGTCATCTTTGATCTGCCGCGCGTAACCTTGGTTGGCAATATGCAATTGTATATCGAAAATCATCGGGGCGTTCTGCATTTCTCTTCCTCGCTGCTTCGCTTGCAGCTCAGTGTCGGCAATATGGAGGTCGCGGGTGAAGAACTGGTCATTCGCGCGATATTACCGGAAGAAGTGCTGATTGAAGGAACGATTCATGATATTCGCTATTTGCCTGAATAAAAGGATGAAGATGAGGGGGGCTTATGACAATGCGCAGCGGATCGCTCGAATGGTGGCTGGGATACATACAAATCGCCGTGCGGGGTGACCATATTGAGGAATTGATGAACCGGATGCTGCAGGAGCGGCTCCGGTTTTGGCAGATGGAGAGGAAAGCCGACACGGTGTGCATGTATGTGCGCTTGCCGCATTTCTACCGTCTTAGGCCGCTTTTGAAACAGACAGGCTGTAGGGTGCATGTGACGGAACGCCAGGGCTTTCCGTTTATGCTGGAGCGTCTTTCCTCGCGCAAGGTGTTTATGGGCGGCATTGTTTTTTTTTATTCTCGGATTGTACGTGCTGTCGAACTTGGTCTGGCGCGTAGACATAAGCGGGAACGACAGGCTGAGCAAGGACGAGATCAGGCAAGCTGCTCAAGAAGCCGGCGTGTACCCGCTGCAATGGAAATTCCGCTTGCCCGATCCGGATCAAATTGCTTACGCCTTGACGCGCAAATTGCCGGATGCGACCTGGATCGGAGTTGAAATAAACGGCACGACGGTGCAGATCAAAATTGTGGAATCAACGATTCCCGAAGCACAGCAGCTGAAAAGCCCACGTCACGTGGTTGCCACTCATGATGCCGTGATTACAGACATCCAGGCGGTCCGCGGCGTTCCACAGGTGCGGGTAAACCAAAGGGTGCGCAAAGGGGACATATTGATCTCGGGCATACTTGGCGACGAGGAGCACTCGGAAGTTGTGGTGGCGGAAGGCGATGTCAAAGGATTAGTATGGTATGAATATGACATGGCCGTACCGCTTACGCAAAGGCATCACGTCTATACGGGGAACGTCAGGGAGCGTGATTACCTGCTTTTTGGAACACGCGCCTTGAAAGTGAAGGGGTATGGGGACACAGGCTTCGCCGATCAGGATTTGATCCAGGAGGTACACAAGATCAGATGGCGCAACTGGGAATTGCCCTTTGGCTGGATGAACGAAAAGGTGTTGGAAATTCGCATGGAGGAGACCGCTCTGGAGGTGAAGGAAGCCAAGGAAATCGCCCTCCAGCAGGCACGTGCGGATCTGCTGCTGAAGGCGGGCGAAGATGCGGAAATTCGGGAACAAAATGTTTTGCATGAACGCAGTGAGAGTGGTAAAGTTTATATGAAAGCACATTTTGAAGTGAACCAAACGATCGCTGGAGAACAAGTCATTGTGCAAGGAGAATGAGGCCTTTTGATCGAACAAACAGATCTAGTAAAAATCCCACTTCAGAACACGGCGGAAGGCATGGCATTATTCGGTCCGCAAGATAAATTGCTCAACCTGATTTTGCAGCAGTCCAAAGCGAAGGTCGTTACGAGGGACGCGGAAATTGTCATTCAGGGAACTCCGGAAGAGACGGCCCAGCTTAGACAGCTGTTCCATGTATTGTTGGAGCTTGTGCGCATGGGTTACGAATTGACGGAGCGGGATATCCATTATGCAATGGAATTGGCCAAGTCAGGACAGGCCGAGGAACTGCTCGACTTGTACAAGGGAGATATCGCCACCACCCAGAAGGGGAAAGTGATTCGCGCCAAAACGATCGGCCAGAACCATTATGTGTCGACGATCCGCAAGAAGGATATTGTTTTCGGGATCGGTCCGGCAGGGACAGGCAAGACCTATCTGGCTGTCGTCATGGCGGTAGCTGCGTTGAAGGAAGGGAAGGTGCGGCGCATCGTATTGACACGCCCAGCGGTTGAGGCGGGGGAGAGCCTGGGATTTTTGCCTGGCGATCTGCAGGAGAAGGTCGATCCGTACCTGAGACCGCTGTACGATGCCCTGTACGACATGCTGGGAATGGAGCAGGTCGCGAAATCGATGGAACGCGGTCTGATCGAGGTAGCTCCGCTCGCTTATATGCGCGGCAGAACACTCGACGATTCCTTCATCATTCTGGACGAGGCGCAGAACACTACCCCCGAGCAGATGAAGATGTTTCTTACTCGTCTCGGATTCGGCTCGAAGATGGTGATTACCGGGGACGTGACGCAGATCGATTTGCCACGGGGAAAAACATCCGGACTGATCGAGGCCGAGCGGATACTAAGGTCGGTAGAAGAAATCGGCTTTATCGCATTTTCCGAACAGGATGTTGTGCGTCATTCGCTCGTGCAGAAAATTATCGTGGCCTACAATGAATCTACGCTAAATAAAGGGTAGAGAGAGGACTGACAGATATGGCCCGCAAATTTTGGCAGTGGAAATGGAAATATTCCGGTTGGAAAAACAGCGCCTTCGTGCGCTTTCTTCTGTTTTTCGTGCTGGGCGTTTTCTTTTATGTAACGCTGGCTGGAAATATCATTATTGAAACGTACGATCTGGAAGCGGGGGCTGTCAGCGACCGGACGATTCGCGCCACGAAGGAAATCCCGGATGAGGCCGCGACAGTGAAGGCGCAGGAGCAGGCCGTGCGGCAAGTTGAGGATGTATACACCACGCTCAATCCGGATAGCTTGGAGCTTGCCGATACGATCCTGGCCAAGCTGGAGCAGATTAACGGGGACACGCAGTTCAGCACGAGCGAGAAAGTGGACATCTACAAAGGCTTCTTCGAGCAGATGCATGTAGAAACGCTTGACAAGCTGCTGGACAAAGCCGGTACGAACGAACGGCTCTCAGCGGAAGTGGAGAAACGGCTCAACGAGCAGAAATACCGAATTCCTGAAGAGATCTATTTCAAGTTTCCGCGGCTGTCTTTAAGCGCTATTCAGGAAATGCGAGGCGTTGCGAGAGACATCGTATCCCGGTTGACAACCGACAAGATGAGGGATACTTCTACCGCGAGGGGGAAGGTCCCCGAGCTTGTAAATGCTTCCTCTCTGTCGAGCGCCAATGCAAGGGAGCTGGTTCAGGAGATTATCCGGTTCTCGGTACTGCCGAACCAGTTCTACGATGAGGCGGCAACGCTGAAGGCGCGGGAAGATGCGCGCAACGCTGTCGATCCGATCTTTATACGAGTCGGCGATATTATTGTCAAAGAGAATGAGAGAATTACAGATGAGGCGTATGACAAGCTTGCCCAGATGGGATTGTTGAAGGATCGTGTCAGCTACTGGCCGGAGCTTGGGTTGATCTTGCTGGTGTCGCTGTTTGTCTTCGTCATTTATTTGTTTACTCGCCGAAGCAGGCTGCCTATTAAGCAAAATAACGCACAGCTCTTGATGCTCGCACTTATCTTTGTAATAAATTTACTGCTGATGAAAATTGTTTCGCTTGGACAAGGGCTGGATTACCCGTACATTGGCTACTTGGCACCAGTGGCGCTGGGAAGCATGTTGATCGCGATTTTGCTGGATGATGCGCTTGCATTTCTGTCTTCGGTCTTGTTCAGCATCATGGCCAGTCTTATCTTCAACACACAGCCGGGTCAACTGCTGTTCGATTACCAGTTCGGCTTCGTGGCCCTCACGGTATGCATCGCATCTGTGTTTGCAATCCAGAAAGCGAGTCAGCGCTCTACCATTTTGCGGGCGGGTCTTCTCGTTTCTGTGTTCTCAGCATTGTCGCTGGCCTCGATTATTTTGCTCTCCGGCCAGAGCGAATATGTAATGTCCAGCATCATATTTGCACTGCTGAGCGGGTTGGTTACTGCCGTGCTGGTCATCGGCCTGCTGCCATTTTTCGAAGTATCGTTCGGCATTCTGTCCTCTTTGAAGCTCGTCGAGCTCTCTAGCCCGAACCACCCGCTGCTGCGGAAGCTGCTGACAGAAACGCCGGGTACGTATCATCACAGTGTCATGGTGGGCAACTTGTCGGAAGCTGCAGCCGAAGCAATTGGCGCGAATGGATTGCTGTGCCGGGTCGGCTCCTTCTATCACGATGTAGGCAAGACAAAGCGCCCTAGCTATTTCATCGAAAATCAAGGCAACCGCGAAAACCCGCACGATCACATGGAGCCTGCACTCAGCGCCTCCATCATTCATGCTCACGCGCGGGATGGGGTCGAATTGCTGAAAGAATACAAGCTGCCGAAGCAGCTGCAGGACATTGCCGAACAGCATCACGGTACAACCTTGCTGAAGTTTTTCTACCACAAGGCTGTGAAGCTTGCCGAGCTGGAGGGCGCGGACGCAGCGGAAGTGAAAGAATCCGATTATCGTTACCCGGGGCCGAAAGCGCAGACCAAAGAAGCGGCAGTAGTCGGCATCGCGGACTGTGTGGAAGCAGCGGTTCGATCCTTGCGCAATCCAACAATCGAACAGATTGATATTATGGTGGACAAAATCATCAAGGACAGGCTGGAAGACGATCAATTCAACGAGTGTGATTTGACGATCAAGGAACTGCATACAGTAGGCCGCAGTTTGAAAGAATCATTACTAGGGATTTTCCATTCCCGGATCGAATATCCGGAGCTGCCCAAACCAAACAAAGAAGGCGGATAACTATGACAGTAAAGCTTGAATGGACCAATGAGCAGGAGCAGGTTGCCTTGCCGGGCGGGCTCGGTAAGCTGCTCGATAAGCTGTTGGCGGCTGCAGCCCGACAAGAAGGTTTGGAATCGGGCATCGTCTCGTTGACCTTCATCGACAACGACGCGATCCAGCAACTGAATCGGGATTACCGGGGAATAGACCGGCCGACGGATGTGCTGTCCTTTGCACTAACGGAAATGACAGAGGAAGACATCTCCATCAATTACGATGAGCTGGAGCTCGAAGAAGAAGAAACTGCGCTGGACGAGAGCGATGGCGAGCTGCTCGGAGACATCCTTATTTCTGTTCCGAAAGCACTGGAGCAGAGTGAGGAATATGGGCACTCCTTGGAACGGGAGCTTGGCTTCTTGTTCGTGCACGGGCTGCTGCATCTGCTTGGGTACGACCACGGAAGCGAGCAGGAGGAGAAAGAGATGTTTGCCAAGCAGGAGCACCTTTTACAGCAAGCGGGGCTTTCGCGTTGAAAACCGTCAAATCGTTCGCCCGCAGTTTTCGATGGGCTTTTCACGGTGTCGCCTACGCTTTGTCTACTCAGCGAAACATGCGATTTCACTTTGCGGCGGCCGCTCTGGCCGTCGTTTTTTCACTGATACTGGATATCGGGCCGCTTGAGACCTTGTGGGTGCTATTGGCGATTGTCATGACGATTGCCGCAGAGCTGTGGAACACGACTACGGAAAAGATGGTTGATTTATCCATGCCCCGCCCGCACCCGCTGGCCAAAGCCGCCAAGGATACGGCGGCCGCGGCAGTGCTTGCCGCTGCTGTATTCGCCGTTGCGGTGTGCATCATCGTATTCGGTTCCGCCTTGCTGAACCGAGTCATGGATTCCGGCGCCGCACTCGCAAGCAAATTCGCCTTATATATGGTTCTGGCATTATTGGCGGGCGCTGTCGTGTACGTGCTGTTTGCCCGCGCATACAAGTCGGGATATACTATGAATGATCAGAAGGGAGAGAGTAACATGTCAGCAGGTGAGCTTAAGGCGGAAGAGCTGCTGGAGCATGCGCGAGAGGCCGGCAAGAGAGCGTATGCGCCATATTCAAACTTTTGGGTAGGGGCGGCGCTGTTGGATGTGCACGGCCGGATTCATTACGGCTGCAATGTGGAGAATAGCGCATACGGCCCTACCAATTGTGCAGAACGTACGGCATTATTCCGCGCCATTGCGGATGGAGTGAAGGCCGGAGGTTTTCGCGCCATTGCTGTCATGGGAGAAACAGAGGAACCCATTACTCCCTGCGGGATATGCCGCCAGGTGATGGCTGAGCTATGTCCGCCGGACATGCCCGTTATATTGGGAAATGCAAAGGGGAATATGCGGACAACAACCGTCAGCGAGCTGCTCCCGGGAGCATTTCGCATGACGAAGGAGGATCAGCTATGACAGACCAAGCCTTCAAGTCAGGCTTTGTCACTATTATTGGAAGGCCGAATGTCGGCAAGTCCACTTTCATGAATGAGGTCATTGGCCAGAAGATCGCAATCATGTCGGATAAGCCTCAAACTACGCGCAACAAAATCCAGGGCGTGTACACGACGGAGGATACGCAGATTGTATTTCTCGATACACCCGGCATCCACAAGCCGAAATCCAAGCTGGGGCACAGAATGATGCAGGCCGCAGAGAATGCGCTGCAGGAGGTCGATGCGATACTGTTCGTCATCGACGCTGCTGCCGGTCTCGGAGCCGGCGACCGATTTATAATTGAGCGGCTGTCCGGCATTCGTACCCCGGTGTTTCTCGTAATCAACAAGATCGATCTTGTTCATCCCGAGGATTTGCTTCCGCTTATTCAAACGTACAAAGATCTGTATCCGTTCCAGGAGATCGTTCCGATCTCTGCTTTGCACGGCAACAATGTGCGCACCCTGCTCGATTTGATCAAGCAGTATATGCCGGAGGGACCGCAGTACTATCCGTCTGACCAGATGACCGACCATCCCGAGCAATTCGTGTGCGCCGAGATGATTCGCGAGAAGATCCTCCATCTCACACGCGAGGAAATCCCGCATTCCATTGCTGTTTATATCGAAGACATGCGGCGACAAGACAACGGCGTCGTATACATCGGAGCAGTCATTATGGTCGAGCGGGATTCCCAGAAAGGGATTATTATCGGCAAACAAGGGGCTTTGTTGAAGGAAATCGGCAAGTTGGCCCGGGAAGATATGGAGCGGCTGCTCGGGTCCAAAATCTTCCTAGAACTTTGGGTCAAAGTTAAGAAGGACTGGCGCAATCGCGACAATGTGTTGAATGAATTGGGATTCAAGCTGGAATAACGGCAAATTATACGTGCCACTAATTGCATCGGATACTTTCCGGGGACAGGATCATCCTAATGGTGAAATGCGCGAACATTTTTCCGAAAAGGATGATGATCAATGCGAGATTTCTCTTGGCAGGTTTTCACCATGACAGGAAATGTGGATGCGTACTTGCTATTTAAGGATTTGCATGCCGTTGGCACAGACGAAGAACAGGAAGAAGATGCGGCGGAACTTGTCGCGGAATGGGAAGGCTAGGCAGCAAAGCTGCTGCGGGAGGGGAGACCCGGTGCTCTATCAAGCGGATGGCGTCGTCATACGAACGACGGATTATGGGGAAGGCAACAAAATATTAACCGTCTTCACAAAGACGCACGGCAAGGTCAGCATCATGTCCCGCGGTGCGAAGAAGCCGAAGAGCCGCAATGCTGCGGTCTCGCAATTGTTTACATATGCCGATTTTCACTATTTCAAATCCGGTCAGATGGGGACGCTGAACCAGGCGGAACTGATCAAGTCTTATCGCGCGCTTCGCGAGCAGCTTGCACTCTCCGCCTATGCGGCCTATTTGGCAGAGCTGACTGACAGAGTGCTGGAAGACCGGGACGCTTCCGGCTATTTGTTCGATCAGCTGATCGCTTGCTACGATGCCCTGGAGGATGGCAAGCATCCTCAAATTGTCACTCACCTTTATGAATTGAAGATGATGCAGCAGGGCGGATATGCGCCGGGGTTGGAAAACTGCATGTCCTGCGGATCGCAGGAGCAGCTTCAAGCATTCAGCGCATCTGCGGGCGGGGCGATTTGCCGTTCGTGCATGCGATCCTGCACAGATGCCATCGCACTGCACCCCAAGTCGATCAAGCTGCTATATATGCTGCAGCGCATGGATGGGAGAAGACTCGGGAAGACCGAGGTTTCACCCGAAATTATGGCGGAGATGAAGCAGGCGCTGCGGGCTTTCATCGATACGCATGTCGGCTTGCGATTCAAATCCCGCAGCTTCCTCGACCAGATGGAGAAGTATGGCTTTTAGATTTTGACGGGGAACGATCGTTTTGCTATAATAAATTTTACTGCGAAATGGATAATCGGAATCGATGAAGGAGAAAAGTATCCGAATGCACGGCTGCCAAGCGAATCGGGGACGGTGCAAGCCCGGTCAGCAGCTTCGGAGAACAGGCGCTCCAGAGCTTCCATATCAAGAGCGGGCGATTGTGGGAACACAGGCGCCAAGTAGGGTGGAACCGCGGGAGATTCTCTCGTCCCTATGTCCTTAGACGGATATAGGGGCGAGAGTTTTTTGTCATCATAGAATGATTGCAGCGCTTACCGGGTCGCCTCAAGCATTGAAAGGAAGCTAGTTAGCGCCAATTTGCTTTCGCGGGTTGAATAGAATAGGGAAGAAGGGGACTGGGAAATGAATGTTCAACAGATGATCCTGACGCTTCACCGCTTCTGGGCGGAGCAAAACTGCATCATCATGCAGCCATACGATGTCGAGAAGGGTGCGGGAACGATGAATCCGATGACGTTTTTGCGAAGCATCGGTCCCGAGCCATGGAACGTGGCATACGTAGAGCCATCGAGGAGACCGGCGGACGGCCGTTACGGGGAAAACCCGAACCGCTTGTATCAGCATCATCAGTACCAGGTGATCATGAAGCCGTCGCCTGATAACATCCAAGAACTGTACCTGGAAAGCCTCAACCAACTGGGCATCGATCCCCGCCATCATGATATTCGGTTCGTGGAAGACAATTGGGAATCGCCTACGCTCGGCGCATGGGGGCTTGGCTGGGAGGTATGGCTCGACGGCATGGAAATTACCCAGTTTACGTATTTCCAACAAGTCGGCGGCATTGACGCCCAGCCTGTAGCAGTTGAAATCACCTATGGTCTGGAAAGACTGGCTTCCTACATTCAGGACAAGGAAAATGTGTTCGATCTGGAGTGGGTGGACGGTGTGACTTATGGGGATGTATTTCTTCAGCCGGAATATGAGCATTCCAAGTATACCTTTGAAGTGTCGGATGTCGACATGCTGTTTTCGCTGTTTGGCATGTATGAACGGGAAGCCCAGCGGGCCATGGAACAAAACCTGGTTTTCCCTGCCTATGATTATGTGCTGAAATGCTCCCATACGTTCAATCTGCTTGACGCCAGAGGAGCGATCAGCGTGACGGAACGAACCGGCTACATTGGAAGAGTGCGCAATCTGGCGCGCAGCGTAGCTGCCGCATACTTGGAAGAGCGGGAAAAGCTTGGATTCCCGCTAATCAAGACGAAGCCGCAGGAAGCAAATGGAGGTGTGTCGGAATGAGTGCCAACCATTTATTGATTGAAATAGGCATGGAGGAAGTGCCAGCCCGGTTTATTCGCGGCGCAGCCGACCAGTTCCGGCACAAATTCGAAGGGTGGCTGCAGGAGGCGAGAATTGCTTACGGCACACTTTCCAGCTATGCCACTCCCCGCCGTCTGGCGCTGCTTGTAACCGATGTTGCCGAGAAGCAGGAAGACCTTAGCGAGGAAGTGAAGGGACCTTCCAAGAAGATCGCGCTCGACGATCAAGGGGAGTGGTCGAAAGCAGCGCTTGGCTTTGCGCGGGGACAGGGAGTGAGTCCGGCCCAACTTTATATGAAGGATTTGGACGGGGTAGAGTATGTCTTTGCCCGCAAGGAGAGCGCAGGCGCAACGACAGCCGGGCTTTTGCCGGCGGCCGTTACGTCTATCGTCACGTCCATGACATTCCCGAAAAATATGCGGTGGGGAGCCCATGAGCTGAAATATGTGCGGCCGATTCGCTGGATGACGGTTCTGTACGGCGCGGAAGTCGTTCCGCTAGATATCGCAGGAGTGCAGAGCGGACGACTGACAAGAGGCCACCGTACGCTCGGCGGGGAGATTGAGCTTGGCTCCGCATCCGAGTATGCGGATAAGCTTCGCGGCCAATTCGTCATGGTGGATGTAGAGGAGCGCAAGCAGGCAATCCTCGATCAGCTTGCTCGTATGGCGCAGGAGCGCGGCTGGAATATTCCGATACAGGACGATTTGCTTGAGGAAGTGCTGTTTTTGGTAGAATGGCCGACAGCCCTAAGCGGTTCCTTCGACGCTTCCTTCCTGCAAATTCCGCAGGAAGTGCTGATTACTTCCATGCGCGAGCATCAGCGCTATTTCCCTGTTCTAGACATGGAAGGCAAGCTGCTGCCGCATTTTGTAACGGTGCGCAATGGCGACGACGCTTCGCTGGAGCAGGTAGCCAAAGGCAACGAAAAGGTGCTTCGGGCCCGCTTGTCCGACGCCAAGTTTTTCTATCAGGAAGACCAAAAGCTGTCTATTGCGTCAGCGCTGGAGCGATTGGAGAAGATTGTTTATCACGAAGAGCTTGGCACTGTTGGCGACAAGGTTCGCCGGATTGTCGCCATCGCGGGCAGGTTGGCCAAGAAGCTCGAAGCAGAGGACAAGACTGCAGCTGTAATTCAGCGTGCGGCGGAAATTTGCAAATTTGATCTGGTCACGCAGATGGTCTATGAGTTTCCGGAGCTGCAGGGCGTCATGGGCGAGGATTATGCCCGCAAAGCTGGTGAAAGCGAGGAAGTGGCCGTTGCGATCAACGAGCACTACCAGCCGCGCTTTGCCGGTGATGACGCCCCTGCATCGCTTGCTGGAGCAATTGTCGGTCTGGCAGACAAGCTGGATACGCTGGTTGGTTGCTTCTCCATTCACATTATTCCGACAGGCTCTCAAGATCCGTATGCCTTGCGCCGGAACGCATCCGGTATTGTCCAGATTCTGCTCAAGCATGAGCTGCCTCTCGAATTGACTGATTTGTTCGATGCGGCGATTGCCGTCTATCAATCTGGCGAATTGAAACGCAATGAGGCAGAGCTTCGGAAGGATTTGCTCGACTTCTTCAAACTGCGTGTGAAGCATGTGCTGTCGGAGCGTACGCGCTACGATGTGGCCGACGCGGTACTGGAGAGCGGGCTGGGATTGCTGCATGTAACCGTCGGCAAAGCAGACGCGCTGCAAAACTTCGTCGGGGACGCGGCGAACAAGGAGACACTCGACTCATTCGTGCGCGTCATGAATTTGGCGGGCAAGGCGGATTCGGACCGCTTCGATTCCGCGGTCTTTGCGGAAGACGTGGAGCGCGAGCTGCTGCAAGCCTGGGAGCAGTCGCGCAGCAAACTGGACGACGCGCTGCGCGCCGGGGAATGCAAGCAGGCGCTTGCTCAATTGAGCGAGCTGCGTGAACCCATTACCCGCTATTTCGATTCGGTCATGGTTATGGTTGAAGATGAGAAGCTGCGCAACAGCAGGCTCGGTTTCTTGCGAGCGATGGCGAATGATCTCCTTCGCTACGCCGATTTCACCAAGGTGGTATGGTGAATGCCGGACACGCACAAATCGGTGGTTTACGTCGTATCTGACGCTGCGGGAGATACCGGGGAGGCGGTAGTGAAGGCCGCGGCCGCCCAATTCCATCCGCTGGAAACCGAAGTTCGCCGGATTCCGTTTGTGGACAGCATTGAAGTGATCGATGTGCAGCTTGGACAAGTGCAAGAACAGCCGGGAATCGTCGTATTCACTTTGGTTATTCCGGAGCTGCGCGACCACTTGATCGCCCGATGCATGGAACGGAACATCCCGTTTGTCGACATACTGGGACCTGTCGTATCCGGCATGGAGCAGCAGCTCGGACAGAAGTCCAAGCATGTGCCTGGGGTGATTCACCGCCTGGACGAGGATTATTTCAAGAAGGTTGAGGCTGTTGAGTTTGCTGTCAAATATGACGACGGCCGAGACCCGAGCGGCATTGTCCTCGCCGACCTTGTGCTCGTGGGTGTCTCTCGCACGTCCAAAACGCCGCTGACGATGTATTTGGCCCACAAGAAATACAAAGTCGCGAACGTGCCGCTGGTGCCGGAAATTATTCCGCCCGAACAGCTGTTCAGTCTTCCCAAAGAACGGATCATCGGCTTGACTATTGATCCGGGCAAGCTGAATTCGATTCGCCGGGAACGCCTGCGCCACTTGGGTTTGGCAGACGATGCGCAGTATGCCAATGCCGAACGGATAAAGCTCGAGCTGAATTATTCCGAACAGATCTTTGAACGTTTAGGCTGCACAGTGATTGACGTATCCAATAAAGCGGTTGAGGAAACCGCCAGCATGATACTCGAATCACTGGAGGACAGTCGATAAACCGGCATTGGGGTGAGAGCTAGTGGTGTGTCGTATTTGGGTAGATGCAGATGCTTGTCCGGTCAAGCAGGAAATAGTCGCTGCTGCAAAGCCATTTCAGGCGGAAGTTGTATTCGCGGCATCCATTGCTCACTCTCTGGAACGATGGAGGGAAGAGGGGGTCCGCATTATTCAGCTTGACCCATCAGACCAGTCCGTTGATATGTACATTGCCAACCAGCTGCAAGCGGGGGATATCCTCGTAACGCAGGACCTGGGTCTCAGCGCCTTGGCCATGGGGAAGAAAGCAATCGTTCTCTCCAACCGCGGACAAATCCTTCACGAAGAGCAGATGGATTATCTGCTTGCCGCACGGCATGCGCATGCCAGAATTCGCCGCGGGGGAGGTCGTACGAAGGGACCGAAGGCATTGACGAAAGAGGATCGCTCGAATTTTCAACAAACATTGACAAAAGTTTTGGCCGAGCAGCAGGAAAAAAGGTTGGGTTATCGAATAGATATACGTGTTTATTCGGATGAAGGTGGTAAGGATGAATAACGGCAACATACCGGAAGAAGTCATTCAGGCGGTGCTGAAGGCATACGACATCGTAGAGCTGGTAGGAAGGACCGTTCATCTGACCAAGCAAGGGAAGAACTATAAAGGCCTGTGTCCCTTTCATTCGGAAAAGACGCCTTCATTTACAGTATCCCCTGACAAGCAGATATTCCACTGTTTCGGCTGCGGTGTAGGCGGCCATGCAATCAAGTTTGTAATGGAAACAGAAAGCTTGACGTTTCCCGAAGCTGTAAGGCAGATGGCGGAAGAAGCGCAGCTGCCGTATGCCTGGTCCGATGCGCCGGCCGCTGAGACAGAAGAGCAAAGGGAGCAAAACGCGCTTCGCACAGCCCACGAGTGGGCGGCCAAATGGTATCATCATATACTCATGAATACAGAGCACGGTCAACGGGCAGCTTCGTATCTGCGGGAGCGGGGATTTACCGATAAGCTTGCGCAGACTTTTCAGCTTGGCTATGCGCCAGCCATGAGAAATTCACTGGCAGGTTTTCTGGAGAAAAAACAATTTTCAACCGGACAGCTGGAGCGCGGCGGACTTGCCCGCATCGGCGATTACGGCGCGGCAGATCTGTTCCGGGATCGCATTATGTTTCCGATTCATGATGCGAGGGGTCGGGTTTGTGCGTTTTCGGGGCGAACGCTGGATGGCAAGCAGCCCAAATATTTGAATACACCAGAAACCCCGATCTTTGCCAAGAGCAGGATTTTGTACAATTTGCATCAAGCCAAGACGGAAATTCGCCGCAGCAAGACAGCCGTATTGTTCGAAGGGTATGCCGATGTCATCAAGTCGTGGGGAGCTGGTGTGCTGAACGGCATTGCCACCATGGGAACCGCATTGACGGAGGAGCATGTGGCGGTGCTAAAGCGAGTATGCGAAGAGGTGGTCATTTGTTATGACGGAGATGACGCCGGACAAGCTGCCGCCATGAAGTGCTTGCCGCTGCTTGCTAGAGCCGGTATCCGGGCCAAGGTCGCTATGCTGCCGCCAGGGCTGGATCCCGATGAATATATCGAACGTTACGGAAGCGAGGCTTTTGTTCGCGGCATAGTAGAAGCAGCAGCAGCCCCGGCCGCCTTTCGCCTCCATTATGCCCGCCGAAAATACAAGCTGCAGACGGAGGAAGGCAAGGCCGGCTACTTGCGGGAAGCATCCAAGATCGTTGCATCGCTGCCTTCGCCGATTGAGCGGGAGCTGCTGCTCAAGGAATTGGCTGGCGAATTTGAAGTATCTTTCGAAACATTGAAGCAAGAAAGTAACGAGGTTCGGCAGGAATTAGAAAAAAAGAAGCGAATAGGGGATAAGAACGACAATTCGTGGAATAATGTATGGAATGACAGGGCAGCTCCAGAGAGAGCCCCTGCGCTTTTACCTGCATATATAAACGCGGAGCGCCATCTCTTGGCGCACATGATGCACAGCAAAGAAGTGACCTTGTATGTGCAGGAGCATATTGGCGATGCTTTTAATGTGGAGCGGCATGCAGCATTGGCTGCGTATTTGTACGCCTTCTTCGCTGAGCATGAAGAGCCGGATTTCAGCCGCTACTTGGCTACCCTGGATAATCCGGAGCTGGAAAATGCGGCAACCGCAATCTCCATGATGGCTGTTTCGGATGCGAATCATTCTGCGCTGCTGGATGATTACATACACGAAATCCGAAAGGCCCCGGCATTAAGGGAACTGGAGAAGAAGAAGAGAGAGATGGTTCAGGCAGAGCGATCTGGAAATCTGGAAGAGGCCATGCGGCTCGGCGCAGAGATCATTGCGCTGAAAAGTCAGCTGAAATCCACTTGATATAGATATGACGCCAGAGGATATAGGGAGGAGGGAGCCCGCGTATGGTGAATGATCAACATACTGGTTTAGAGACAGAACTGACACTGGAGCAAGCCAAGGATCAATTAATCGAGATGGGCAAAAAACGCTCGTCTTTGACTTACAAAGAGATCATGGAGAAACTTGGATCTTTTGACCAAGATGCGGAGCAGATGGATGAGTTTTTTGAAAGCTTGTCCGAGATGGGAATTGAGGTAGTGAACGAAACGGAGGAGGAGTTGGTGCTCGGACCCGACGAGCAGGATCCGGAGGATTTCAGCTTTGACGACGATTTGGCACTGCCGCCAGGCATCAAAATCAATGATCCGGTGCGCATGTATCTGAAAGAAATCGGAAGAGTGCCGCTGCTTTCCGCTGAGGAAGAAGTAAACTTGTCGAAGCGGATCGAGGAAGGCGATGAAGAAGCGAAGCGCCGTCTTGCGGAAGCGAACCTGCGTTTGGTCGTCAGCATTGCCAAGCGATATGTCGGCAGAGGCATGCTGTTCCTTGATTTGATTCAGGAAGGAAACATGGGACTGATCAAAGCGGTCGAGAAGTTCGATCATACGAAAGGCTTCAAGTTCAGTACGTATGCGACATGGTGGATTCGTCAGGCGATTACCCGGGCGATAGCCGATCAGGCGAGAACAATTCGGATTCCCGTGCATATGGTCGAGACCATTAACAAGCTGATCCGTGTATCCAGACAGCTGCTTCAAGAGCTGGGCCGCGAGCCCGCGCCGGAAGAAATTGCGAAGGAAATGGAATTGAGCGTTGACAAAGTGCGTGAAATTATGAAGATCGCGCAAGAACCGGTATCGCTTGAAACGCCGATTGGCGAAGAAGACGATTCGCATCTGGGCGATTTCATTGAGGATCAGGAGGCGCTGGCGCCATCGGATGCCGCAGCCTACGAGCTATTGAAGGAACAGCTGGAAGATGTGCTCGATACACTGACAGAAAGAGAAGAGAATGTACTTCGGCTGCGTTTCGGACTCGATGACGGCCGTACCCGTACTTTGGAAGAAGTGGGCAAGGTATTCGGCGTAACGCGCGAGCGGATTCGTCAAATCGAAGCGAAAGCGCTGCGGAAGCTGCGCCACCCAAGCCGCAGCAAGCGGCTGAAAGATTTCCTGGAATAACCGGCATCCATCCTGACCCGGGTGAACGACCTTTCTGTATTATGCAGCAAGGTCTTTTTTTTCCTCCTCAGATTAGTCAGCGGCGAACCCCATTGGTAGAGGTGAACAATATGGAACCAGCACGACGGGCTATGATTGTGCGAGAAATCGAATATTGGCGGCGCGGCAAGCTGCTGCCTGAGCAATATTGCGACTTCCTCTTGAATTTGTACGCGGACGAAACGGTCAAGGTTGAGCGAAGCGATACCCCATCCGCATCAGCAGCAGCGGTTGTCAATAGCAGTGTATGGCTCTGGTTGGGGGGGAGCATGTTGCTGGGCGGCTTAGCATTCCTTGTCATTTATTTTAATTCTTTTCCTGTTTTAATGCAAATAGGCTTATCCGCCATTTTTGTCCTGCTGTTTTATACCGGTGCCGCAATGATGAGAAAGCGAGCTATTGTGTCGGTTATGCTTTCTGCTGCCGGCTCCTTGCTGCTGCTGTTCGCGGGTGTGTATTTGCTGCGGTTGCATGGCGAGGACAGCGCCACCGCTTTGGCCGGTTATCTGCTGTTCGTTGCGATCATCTGGCTGGGGGCCGGCGGGCTGCTCCGCCAGGCTGTTCTGCAATTTTGCGGTTGGGCGTCCATTATGGTATTTTACGGATGGACCCTGTCGCGTACGTTAGAGGAGTTATCCTGGTTCAGCAGCCAGCTGGCATGGGTGCCGATTTCGGGGTTGCTGCTGCTGATGGGCTGGCTGTTTGTCAAGCGGTTTCAATCGGCGGGCACTGTCCTGCTGCTGCTTGGTCTGCTCGTGTGGTTTGCGCCCGAAATGCAATTGCTGGCCGATGCGGGCAAGCGGGATGGGGTGGCACTGCTATCCCTTGTCGCCAAGTGCTTATTAACCGGCATGCTGCTGTACGCTGGGCGAAAAATATGGATAAAGTGGGTTACGGCATGATACGATTATCAGATCGACTAACGGCTATAGCCGAACAAATTCCGGCGGGAGCGCGTGTGGCAGACATTGGCAGCGACCATGCGCTTCTGCCTGTGTATCTGATTCAAGCTGGCAAGGCAGCCAGGGCTGTCGCGGGCGAAGTCAATACCGGCCCATTCCGTGCTGCCAAGCGGCAAGTCGAAAGTGCGGGTCTCGCCAGCCAAATCGATGTCCGGCTTGGAGACGGTCTGCAGGTGGTGCAGCCGGGTGAAGTAGATGCGGTTGCTATCGCAGGAATGGGTGGCGGCCTAATACGAGACATATTGCATGCAGGACGCGACAGGCTCTCTGGGGTGAAGCGACTGGTGCTGCAGCCTAACGTAGGAGAGGAATTGGTTCGTTATTGGCTGGCTGAGAATGGATGGTTTTTGTCCGCCGAGCGCATTCTGGAAGAGGACGGTCTGACCTATGAAATACTGACAGCCGACCGGGTCGAGCAGGCGGCTGAGAAAAATCTGGCGCTTTATGCGAAGCGGGAGGTTGGCGGCCGAACGATTTCCAGTTCGGCTTTATACAAGCTGGGTCCCTATTTGCTGGAGGAGCGTTCTGGCGCATACATGGCCAAATGGCAGCGGGAATTGGCCAAACGCAAGGCGGTGGTCAAGCAAATGGAACGCGCTGCTTCCCCGGAAGCGGCAGAAAGAAAAGAGCGGCTTCTGAAGGAAATCGACGAACTGGAGGAGGCATTATCATGTTAGCAAACGGCCAGACGGTCATACAGCTTATGGAGCGATGGGCGCCGAAGCGCCTTGCCGTACCGGATGACCGCATCGGCTTGCAAGTAGGGACTTTGAACAAGAAGCTCGAAAAGGTTCTTGTCGCGTTGGATGTAACGGATGAAGTTGTAGAGGAAGCGATCGAGGCGCAGGCCGGTTTGATTATTGCCCATCATGCGGTCATCTTCCGTCCGCTCAAAGCATTGCGGACAGATCTTCCCGGGGGCAAGCTGCTGGAGAAGCTGATCAAGCATGATATTGCCGTCTACATCGCTCACACGAATCTCGACATTGCAGAAGGCGGCGTGAATGACATGCTCGCCGATGCGCTTGCCTTGGAGGACCGTCAGCTTCTCTCCGAAACTTCACGCGATCCATACCGGAAGCTTGTTGTGTATGTACCGCACAGTCATGCGGATGCCGTGAGCGAGGCGTTATTCCAAGCAGGGGCGGGGCATATCGGCGCATATAGCGAATGCAGCTTTCAGTCGGAGGGCACAGGAACATTTACGCCATCGGCGGTCTCTCAGCCCTTTATCGGCGAAACGGGGAGGCGGGAGCATGTGCCGGAGAAGCGGATAGAGACAATCGTTCCTGCCCAGCTTGAGCGCCAGGTTATTCAAGCCATGCGCAAGGCGCATCCTTATGAGGAGCCTGCCTTCGATTTGTTTCCGTTGGAGCTTGCTGGCCATGCCTATGGCCTTGGCAGAATCGGCAAGCGGTCAGAGCCATGCACGCTTCGCGAGCTTATTGACGAGGTCAAGCGGGTATGCGAGGTACCGTTCGTGCGCTTTGTCGGCGACGAGCAGCAGCAGGTCAGCAAGATTGCGGTATTGGGCGGTTCAGGGGGAAGGTATTTGGCGCAGGCGCAGTTTGCAGGAGCAGACGTAATGATTACGGGCGACGTCGATTATCATGCAGCACACGATGCATGGGCAGCCGGCATGAGCGTGATCGATCCTGGACACAATATCGAGAAGATAATGAAGAAGGGCGTTGCAGAGAGGGTGGGGAGCATGCTGCAGGAGCAAGGGTACACAACGGCTATACTTCCCTCGACCGTGAATACAGAAGTATTCAAGCTTGGATGACGCTGTCATGGAGCACGAAAGCAAGTTGCGAGTCTGGACAAGAAGCTAATCGTTGCTTGCTTTTCCATCAGTTTAAAGTTGTTATTTTCATGTGAGGACGCTATACTATAGGTTGCACATGAGAAGTTTGACAGACAATCGCTGGCAGCGCCAGGCGCTGCGAGAGGAAAGTCCGGGCTCCATAGGGCAGGATGCTGGATAACGTCCAGTCAGCGCGAGCTGAAGGATAGTGCCACAGAAATGGACCGCCGATGGCGAGACACAATGACTCGCACAGGCAAGGGTGGAACCGTGGTGTAAGAGACCACGAGGAGATATGGCGACATATTTCCTGGTAAACCCCATCTGGAGCAAGACCTAATGGAACGCATAAACCCTTGCCCGGGGGCGTTCGGGTTGGTCGCTTGAGCCGTGCAGCAATGAACGGCCTAGATAGATGATTGTCGCTTCAATGGTGGGAGGGTAGTTCCCGTTATACCACCGGAAGTACAGAACCCGGCTTACGGCAAACTTCTCTAACTTTACCCATAACCGAAAGCTGTCGATTAGCGCATAAATGGCTGATCGACAGCTTTTTATTTTGGACATAAGTCCCTTTTTTATAGACACAATTCCTGATTGTTGTGACGAACGAGGACAAGCTTTAGCCGTATCTATTCTTTTTTCTCTCCTGCACCCATGCTACGATTTTGTTGTTGATTTCTATTTTCATGAACGGGGGATGACGGTGAGAAGGATCGTATTGCCTGTTACCAAACCGATCATATCCGGCCGAATGAACTATGGGATACCGCTATCTATTATAGGCTGCCACCCAACTTTTCTCCCATGGCTCGTCAGCCGCTTTGTCAATTTGCATTTCCAATCCCGCGATCAGTTCGATTCCTTCAACTTTTCCGAATTTCCGCTTTCCATCGACAATGAGTACTACAAGCCTTTTCTGGATCGCTGGGCAGACCGCCGGGAGATCGTGGACGAGATTATTCCGTTTATCATTCGGCATATCCAGGCTGGACATTATTTAATTTTTTTTGTGAACAAATTTCATATTCCGCAATGCATCTGGCACAATCGCACTTACCATCCGCATCCTGTTTTTGTTTACGGTTATGACCGCGAGACGGAGACAATTTATACGAAGAGCTTCGATGAGGGCTTTCGATTCATCGATGTGGAGGTGGGGTTTGCGCAGATGCATGACGCTTTCCATACGATCGAAGAGCGTTCCTTGCCGAATCCCCTCATCCGGTATATGCGATACGATGCATCGGCCAGCTATTCGCTCAACCTGGAGAGCATCCGCCGGCAAGCGAACGAGTTCCTGCAGGGAAGTTCCAAGCGTGATTCGCGTGCATTGGGGATTGCAATCTATCCGGTGCTCGAGGAGAAGATTGCCGAGATGAAGTCGCAGCCCTTTCAGGTCTTCGATTCCTTCCTGCTCCGCAAGCATGCCCATATTATATGGGAGCATGCGCTCATCATGGAGCACAGAATGCAGGTGTTGGCCAGAGAACAAATCATCGATGATCCCGCGCTGCAGCAATTGGGCAAGCAACTGACCCAGCAGTGTCTCATTTTTCGGAACCTGCTCATCAAGTATCACATTAGACAGGATCAGAAACTGCTGGGCAAAGTCATGGAGGAAGTAGACCGATTGAAAACAGGGCAATGGGAAGCTGTTACGAGGCTGGTTGCTCACCTATAACGAGTCCACGGGCTGCGATGAGCATCCGGCATCAGCCGCAGGTGAATGAAGCAGAGAGACTAGCGTGCTTCGTTGCCGCGAAGCGATGCCTTCCCCAGCCATTTGGACCAATATAAGATGCTGGATTTCGCCTGTGACGCCCGTTCCAGCGCTGTGTTGACATCAATTAATCCGTATCCGTATTCCTTGTCCTTGCCTTCTGCGCCCAAATCAATGGCTGTTTCGCGCATGAGATCCATCACTTCCGCATTGGAAAGAAGCGGATTGACGGAGCGGATGAGCGCGGCCAATGCTGCGACATGCGGGCTGGCCATGGACGTGCCTGACAAGGCTGCATACTGATTCTGCATGTAGGTGCTGGCGATATTTTCTCCAGGAGCGACAACATCGACGTAATCGCCGTAATTGGAGAAAAACGCGCGGCGATTGTATGGATCGGTGGCAGACACTGCGAAAACCTCAGGGTAGGCAGCGGGATAGCCCGGCTGTTCCGTATTATCATTGCCTGTTGCGGCAATGAGCACGACATCCCGATCATAAGCATACCTCACGGCGTCATGCAGGAATTCGGCATCGGCGTAGTTGCCTAGGCTCATGTTGATCACTTTGGCTCCCTGATCCGTGGCCCATATAATTCCTCTGGCGACATCGTACGTACTGCCAGCGCCTGAAGCATCCAATACTTTGACAGGCAGCACTTTATTGTACCAGGTCATGCCCGCAATCCCCTCATAATTGTCAGTCAGAGCCGAGATGACTCCGGCAACGTGAGTGCCATGGCCTACATCATCGTTAGGTTCAGTTTGCTCGTCGACGAGATTCATGCCATGCAGCAATTGGCCCGCGAGATCCGGATGCGTCAGATCAACGCCGGTATCGATCACCGCAACGGTCACTTCCTCGTTGCCTTTGGAGTATTTCCAGCCTTCCAGCGTCTCGATCGTCGGAAGATTCCATTGATACGGGTCATACAAGGCATCGTTCGGCGCTGTTTCGCTGAACATCTCCGTTCGCCCGCCGATGGCAGCTTCTTGATTCCGTTGCGTGTAGGGCTCCGCATCGGGCCGTCCATTCGTTAAGTACAAGTAATGCGGCTCCATATAAACGGTACTCCATTGCTCCAAATAGGCCATCATTTCTTGCGTAGTCAGGCTGTTGGACGTCAGCACATAAGCATAGCCAAGCTTTTCCGCAGAAGCCAGATCAAGCTCGCGTTCAAGCAATGCCGCGTCTTCCTCGGACAGAGGCTCGACGAACCTGACCACAACTTGGTTCACGTAATAGTGGCTGGTTCCTTCATTTTCCTCCGGATGATCGACCCGCACATCCTCTCCGGTATCAAAATCCACCGACTCCACCCTGAAGCGTTTGTCGCTCGGATATGGCACAATGCGCAGGTTTTTCTTCTGATGCACCTCCACCTCTTTGAGCAGCTGCTGCTTGACAACGGCAACCAGCGCCTGCGGTTCGTCATCGGCGGCAGACATGGAAGCTTTATGGCCTGGCTTTGCTTTCGTTGCGGCGTCGACAGGCATGGCCAGAATAAAATAGGGCGTCCCGTCCGCTTCAAAGGTCGGCGATTCATACACTTCTCCCCGAAGCGCTTTTTCCTTGGCTTTCTGCATATAACGCGATGCCGGAGCATGCTGAACGGCTGGCAGCTCCTCCCCGTGCGGCGAGCTGTTCCCTGAGCGATCCAGTTCATGAACCTGCACGATATGCGGATGCTCGGACAAGAACGCTTTGTACCGGGATGGCTGCAGTTGACCGTTGGATGCAAGCATGCGAAGATCGTGCTTGCACTGCGTGCGGCAGAGGACGTTGGTGCGGGAAATATCCGCGGCCATCAGCTGCTGTTTCATGACGAGCTCCCTCTGTGCTTCCGGACGGTCTTGTTCCGGGGCGTTTCCCCCGTCTTCTCCCGGAAGAATGATCCATAAGCCGGCAACAATAACTAGGACAGCGGTAATTTTTCGCAGCATGCGCAACTCCTCCGTTCGTTGTCAGAATAATTGTAGGATGAGGAGGCATACGCTGAATTATTCTTGAGATTGTAGTTACGTTTTTAGGTTTTTTATGTTACGATTTAAGCTAGGATGTCCATTTAGGGGCATGCATCTCCACGCTTGTGGAAGCGCATGTTTGTTCTTAGAATGAGGAGGTCATGATGTGGCAATCCATGATGTGAAAAACTTGTGTGAATCAACAAGAACAAAGCTGAAGGAAGCTATCGCCAAACTGGAAATTTTCTTGAACCATCACTCCATTGCCCAGCTCAACGGTGAGCAGCAGGATGAGGCAATGAATGAATTTTATCGCGGCTTTCTTGCAGATATGCGCCACCTGCTTGTTTTTTCCGAGGTGGCCTACGAAAAGCTGGGGATTAGCTTGCGCAGGCCCAACTTTAACGTAGAATATGCGGAAAAAGTGCTGTACGACGTTTACCATAATTGTGTCAATCACTTTTTCTATCCGAAGAATGAATGCTACTCGGAGGACGGGCGATACGCCTACACCGGCCAAGATGCCATACGTTTTCGCAAGAAGCCGATTCGATCCGTTCGGGACATTACATTGGATCTATCCAAAATCTTCGAGGAGCTGCGCGAGGATTTGGCGTATTACGAGACCGACTACATCACCCAGAAACGGATGCAAGGGGAGCACGTCTAAAAGTCAACTGACCGCTATGCTGATTGCATGGCGGTTTTTTTATTGGGCATTGCTGCTGCCAGAGCTTGCCGAATAACGGCCGTGGCGATCGGGGAAGCTGTTAGTGGGGGTGATGAGCAAATGCCAGAAGTCAAATGCAGTGTAGCCAATTGCACCTACTGGGGCGAAGGAAATAATTGCAGAGCAGACGCCATTATGATCGACATTGACCAACATGCCGGCAAGAAGTTTGACGCTGAGTTCGCCGGGGAATCCTTTGATACGGAGCATCAGGACACGGCAAACAAAAGTTCGAGCACATGCTGTCACACGTTTAAACCCAAATATGACTAGACAGCGCGGAAGGAGGTCGCCAGATGGACCGCAAGCAAGACGGACATGATCAGGAATTGTTTGAACCGAAAACGAACGAATTCGACGGTTCGGTTAATGCAGTAGCGGATACCGGAAGGCATACGAATGAATTTGCTGACGAGCTTGACGGAGAGTACGAAGCCGAATTTTCTCCGTTTCGGGAAGCTGAAGTCAATGCGACAGAAGCGATGAATCCAGCGCGCGGCTCCATGACCGGCAGCGCCCGTCAAGCTGACGAGGAGTATGCCGCCGAGGTAGCGGCTCCCGCTCCGAGAGTGCTGACGAATCCTGAGGAAGAGCGGCCGCAGGAAAGCCGTACAGCCAATCGCGAACAGCCGGAACAGGCGCAGCAAGGAGCCGGCATGGGGTGGGCGGCTCTAATACTAGCTATTGCGTCCTTGTTCCTGCTGCCTCAGCTGTTAGGTCCTGCGGCGGCGATCGTAGGCGCCATAGCCTGGACCAGAGGAAGTCGCGCATTAGGTGTCTGGTCGATTGTGATTGGCTTGATTTCACTCGTTTCTTACTTTATTCTCGTTCCGCTATACGCATAGCCCAAGCCAGCCTTGAATGGGGACTTATCCGCCAGAGCCTGACACGGTTCGCGGAAAGTCCCCTTCGTTTTATTGTCACGATACGGAAAACATTGTACAATCGTGAGAGATTCTAACCGACAAAAGGGAGTCGCATACACGTGAGGGGATACTTTGACCATAGCGCCACGACACCGCCGTACCCCGAAGTGGTGGAAGCAATAGGGGAAGTGATGCTCAAGCACTTCGGCAATCCGTCATCCCTGCACCGCTTGGGCATGCAAGCCGAGCAGCTGGTTTCCCGGTCCAGGGAAGTTATCGGACAATCGCTCGGGGTACCGGCGCAAACGATATTATTTACTTCTGGCGGAACGGAAAGCAATAACCTGGCGGTGAAAGGAACAGCACGCACATTTCAGGATAGGGGAAGGCATCTGGTCACAACGGCCATTGAGCATGCTTCCGTACATGAAGCCTTCCGGCAGCTGGAGCGGGAAGGATTTGAAGTCTCTTATGTTCCGCCCGGCAAAGATGGCATTGTCCATGCCGATGAGGTGATGGCCGCTGTGCGGGAGGATACAGTGCTGGTCAGCGTCATGCTGGTCAATAATGAGACAGGCGCGATCCAGCCAGTCGAGCAAATCGGCAGCCGGCTCAAAGCCCGGCCGAAAACGGCATTTCACGTAGACGCCGTACAAGGCATCGGCAGAGTCCCGTTTTTCCGAAAAAGTGGGGGGTCGATCTGGCAACAATATCCGCCCATAAGTTGCGGGGGCCGAAAGGGATTGGGCTGCTTTATGCCAGGGAAGGTCTTCTTTTGCAGCCGCTCCTGAACGGAGGCGCTCAAGAAAGAGGGGTGCGGCCAGGTACGGAGAACGTGCCGTTGATCGTCGGGACCGCGAAGGCGGTTCGGATGACGATGGAAGGTATGAGCACACACATTCCGCAGCTGCAAGCATTGAAGGAAGAACTCATACGCGAACTTATGAATATGAACGGTTGTGTGCTGAATAGTCCGGCCGTACCGGACCGCGGCGCACCGCATATCGTCAACATTTCTTTCCCTGGCGTAAAGTCGGAGGTGATGCTTCACGCGCTTGAGAGCGAGGGGTATTATGTATCCACGCAGTCCGCATGCTCCTCCCGCTATGCCAAAACGAGCCGCATCTTGAGAGCGATGGGGGCCGATGAGCAGGTGGCGGGGACGGCGATCCGCATCAGCCTGTCGCCTGAGCATACCGTTGAGGAGGTACGCGCGCTGGCCCGCTCGTGCGGAACCATTTATGAAGGACTGCAGACAGGGGGAACGAACGCATGAGACCGCAATATATACTAGTCCGGTTCGGCGAGGTCACACTGAAGGGCAGAAATCGAACCAGATTCGAGCAGCAGCTGGTCAAGGATATGAAGCGCAAGCTCGAAGCTTTTCCGAAATCGGCGATCGAGCATACATTTGGACGGGCGCTTATAGCTTTGAATGGTGAAGCGTACGAAGGGGTCTCAGCGGCTTTGAAGCGGGTATTTGGCATCTACTCCTTCAGCCCGGTGCTGCGCACCGACCAGCAGCTGGAGAACATTCGCGAGGCTGCGCTGGCCGTAATGAAGCAGTATGATCCGGAACCGCGGACATTCAAGGTGACCGCAAGGAGAGCGGACAAATCTTATCCGCATGATTCGCAAAAAATGAACCATCTGGTTGGCGGCTATGTGCTGAAGAACATGCCCGGACTAAAAGTGGATGTCCGAGAACCGGAAGTCCAGCTCTGGGTAGAAATTCGCCCTGAGGGCGTCTTCGTCTATTCTCAAATTGAGAAAGGGCTTAAGGGATTTCCCGCGGGATCAAATGGCAAGGGCATGCTCATGCTGTCAGGGGGGATCGACAGCCCAGTAGCCGGTTGGCTGGCCATGAAGCGAGGACTTCGCGTAGAGGCTGTACATTTTCACAGTTACCCTTATACAAGCGAAAGAGCCAAGCAAAAGGTCATTGACTTGGCTCGAACGCTTGCCGATTATGTGGATGAAGTAACCCTTCACCTAGTGCCTTTTACCGATATACAAGTTCGTCTGAAGCAGGAGAGCAACGATAATTTGCTCATCACGCTAATGCGGCGTATCATGTTTCGCATTACAGAGAAGCTTGCGCATGCGAACGATGCCAAGGCGATCGTGACGGGAGAGAATTTGGGCCAGGTAGCCAGCCAGACGCTGTCCAGTTTGTATGCGATCGAACAGGTGACGACTTTGCCCATCCTGAGGCCGCTGATCATGATGGAAAAGGAAGAAATTATCCGCATATCCGAACAGATCGGCACCTATGAGACCTCGATTCTTCCCTATGAGGATTGCTGTACGGTATTCTTGCCTAAATCGCCCAGCACCAATCCGAACATGAAGGTCATTCGTCAATTGGAGCGGTCGATGGATTGGCTGGATGATTATATCGACCAAGCCATTGAGGCGGTGGAAACCAAAGTCATCCGGCCCCAGGAGCAAAAGCTCGGTGAATGGGAGCGTTTGTTCTAGGGCCGATGACCGTCGGCACTCATTCCGCAGCGGTAGATTCTGCGGCGGCCGCCGCTCTGGCGGCCCGGCGGGATTTCACCAAATACCCGATGCCTAACACGCCGAGAATAACCAAGGCGTCGAAGCCGTACTTGATCCAGGCATTGTCAAATACTCCGGCCAGCTTGCGTTCGCCGGTAATCATCTTCGCAGCTGTGTAAGCGAGCACGCCGCCGCCGATATACAAAATCCAGGAATATTTGTTGATCAGCTTGACGAACAAGGTGCTGCCCCAGATGATGATCGGAATGCTGATCAACAGCCCGATGATCACGAGCAAATATTGATGTTCGCCTTCCGCAGCGCCTGCGACGGCGATCACGTTGTCAATCCCCATTGCCGCATCGGCAATAATGATTGTTCGAATAGCGCCGAATATACTGTCCTGCGCCTTCACTTCATGCTCGTCGTCCCCGACAAGCAGCTTGTAGGCGATCCAAACCAACAGGAGCCCGCCTGCCAGCATGAGCCACGGCAAGTTCAGCAAGCTTACCATCAGCAATGTAGCGGCAGCGCGAATCGCGATGGCCCCGAACGTTCCCCACAAGATGACGACCCTCTGTTTTTCCTTTGGCAATTTGCGAGCGGCCATGGCGATGACGATCGCATTGTCGCCGGCCAAGATAAGGTCGATAAAGATGATGATAGCCAACGCAGAAATAAAATCCCACATGTTTCTCTTCCTCCACTTTTGATTTAGGCTCCTTTTCCGCGCATCAAAAAAGACCTTCACCACGGAAAAATCATGGCAAAGGTCTTGCGAACAACACAACGAGCATGTTGCCAACAAAGCCGGGGTCACTGACCCGTAATGACGACTTTGCTGTTGACGCTACTCCCCTTTGGGAAATTGAGATTACCAGCCTATGTATTTTTACTCATTATATGCACGCGGACATCCGTTCGTCAAGAGGACATCCTCGAATGATTTGCCGCCTCCTGCCACTTTATTCTTTATGGACAACACTCATAACCTGCAAGGTTTGGACATATAGCAGTACAAGGGAGGTGGTCCAAAACATTGGAGGAGCTAGTGTTGTTTTCTCAGATGCTGCTGATCAACATGGTGCTGAGCGGAGATAATGCAGTCGTCATAGCGATGGCCTGCAAAAACTTGCCGCCCGAGCACAGGACCAAAGCAGTATGGTGGGGAGCTGGCGGTGCTGTAGCGCTCCGCTTGTTGTTGACCGCAGGCGCAGTTGTCCTGCTCGATATTCCGTTAATCCGGGCTGTAGGATCCCTGCTTCTGCTCTATATCGCAATCAAGCTGCTGACCGACCATGGCGGCGTCTCGACGGTTCGGCAGGCAGGCTCATTGAGCGGCGCGATCTGGACCATTATTATGGCGGATTTCATCATGAGTCTGGATAATGTGCTGGCAGTGGCGGCATTGGCTAACGGCAACATGACTCTGCTCATTGCAGGCATCGCCATGAGCATTCCGCTCATTATCTGGGGGAGCTCGCTTATTATGCGTTGGATGAACCGCTATCCCGTGCTTGTTCTGCTTGGCGCGGCGATATTGGGATACACGGCAGGAAAAATGATGGTAGAGGACCCGATCGTGCAGCCGCAGCTGCTGCAGTTCCATGCGTCGGCCCTGTGGCTGGTGCCGCTCTTGTTCACCAGTCTGGCGATTGGCGTCGGATTGTGGCACAAAGGACGAAACGCCTTGTAACTTTTTCGCCTGCATATGGCATTTCTCGCTGTTTTCCAGTACACTGTAAGGAAGATGGTTGAGGAGGATGTCATATGCGAAATCGTCAATATTCGGTAGGTTTGCTCATTATCCTGCTTGGCATTGTGATCTTGCTGGGCAAAACCGGCGTATTTTCGTTTGCGATCGGCATGTTATGGCCTCTGTTTGTGCTGGTGCCGGGATTGTTGTTTCATTTTTTCTATTTCTCCAGAATGATGCCGTCGGGCGTGCTCATTCCCGGGGGAATATTGGTCACCGTTTCGATCCTGTTTTTTATTTGTAATTTTTTCGGCTGGCACCATATGGCTTGGTTATGGCCGGGCTTTATTCTGGCAGTCGCCATCGGCTTGTACGAATTTTATTTATTCGACAACGAGCATCCGAAGGGCGTGCTGACCGCAGCGATTATTTTAGGGGTGCTTGCTGCGGTGTTCTTTACCTTTACTGTCCTGTTTACATCCGGCATTTATTTTGTAGCGGTCGCGCTAATATTGGTAGGTGCATTCATGATGTTCAGGCGGCCGAGGTTCTGAAGATTCCAAGGAAAGGACAGTTGCAATTTACATATCCGAACCTTATAATAAAACTTGAATTGTCAAGCGTCGGCGCATCGGTTCCGACGCTTCTTTTATGGATACAAGCAGCCCATATGAAAGGATTGTATAAATACACATGCATAATCGGGAAAAAATCAGGAATATCGCCATCATTGCTCACGTCGATCATGGCAAAACGACATTGGTTGACCGCCTGCTTCAGCAATCAGGCCAATTCAGGGACAACGAAGCGATTCAGGAACGGGCAATGGATTCTAATGATCTGGAACGTGAGAGAGGCATTACGATTCTGGCTAAGAATACGGCGATTTCTTATAAAGATCACTTGATCAATATCGTAGATACACCGGGTCACGCCGATTTTGGCGGCGAGGTGGAGCGCATTATGAAAATGGTGGACGGCGTCTTGCTCGTCGTCGACGCTTTCGAAGGCTGCATGCCGCAGACGAAGTTCGTTCTGCGCAAAGCGCTGGAGCAAAAGTTGACGCCGATTGTCGTCGTCAACAAGATTGACCGACCGAATGCCCGTCCGGAGGAAGTAATCGATGAGGTATTGGAGCTCTTCATTGAGCTGGAAGCGAATGATGATCAACTTGAGTTCCCGGTCGTATATGCATCCGGCCTGCAAGGGATAAGCGGACTGAGTCCGTCCGAGTTGCAGTCGACGATGGAGCCGCTGTTCGACAAAATCGTCGAGCACATTCCCGCACCGACCGAAAATCCGGAGGAGCCGCTGCAATTCCAGGTTACGCTGCTGGACTATAATGAATACCTGGGCCGCATCGCGATCGGCCGGGTCAACCGGGGAACGGTTCGCCAAGGCCAAAGCGTGGCTGTCATGAATCGTGACGGCCAGACGAAGCAGGCGCGCGTTGAGAAGCTGTTCGGCTTTCAGGGGTTGAAGCGTGTCGAGATGGAAGAAGCCGGCGCTGGAGATATTATTGCGATTGCCGGCATTAAGGAAATCAACATCGGCGAAACGATTGCCGATCCTCAGCATCCGGAAGCGCTGGAAGTGCTTAAGATTGACGAACCGACCATGCAGATGACGTTTGCTGTCAACAACAGTCCGTTTGCGGGCCGGGAAGGCAAGTGGGTCACATCCCGCAAGCTGCAGGAAAGGCTGTATAAGGAGCTTGAGACTGACGTGAGCTTGCGTGTCGATCCTACGGACAGCCCGGACGCATTCATTGTGTCCGGACGCGGGGAGCTTCACTTGGGCATCCTGATTGAGAATATGCGCAGAGAAGGATATGAGCTGCAGGTATCCAAGCCCGAGGTCATCATCAAGGAGATCGACGGCGTGCGCTCCGAGCCGGTCGAGCGTCTGTTGATCGACGTTCCGGAAGAGAGCATGGGAGCTGTAATGGAAAGCCTGGGAACACGCAAAGCCGAGATGGTCAACATGATCAACAACGGCAATGGTCAGGTTCGCCTGGAATTTTTGATTCCGGCACGCGGATTAATCGGATACCGCACCGCTTTCCTGACAATGACGCGGGGATATGGCATCATGAACCACGCTTTTGACAAGTATGCGCCGTATTTCGGTCAAGATGTTGGGGGCAGGCATGAGGGCGTGCTCGTTTCCAGCGAAACAGGCACTTCCACCCAATATGGCATGATGAGTGTAGAGGACCGCGGCATCCTGTTTGTTCATCCGGGAACCGAGGTATACGAAGGCATGATCGTCGGTGAACACAACCGCGACAACGATATTATCGTCAATATATGCAAGGAAAAGCAGTTGACCAACGTGCGCTCCGCTACGAAGGAAGAGACCGTCAAGATGAAGACGCCTCGCATTCTGTCGCTGGAGCAGGCGCTGGAATATTTGAACGATGACGAGTATTGCGAGATTACGCCGAAGTCGATTCGCCTCCGCAAAAAAATCCTGAACAAGAACGAACGGGAAAGAGCGGAAAAGCAAAGGAAGCTTTCGAAGTCCGGCGTGTAGGCGGGATACGGCCATACCACTGCGGGAAGGAGACTGATCAGCATGCAGGAGAGTGTGCCGACAAATGCGGCCAACGAAGTGGAAATTCCGGCATTTGACTGGAGCGCATTTTTGACGGACAAGGAGCGTTATTTGGGGCTGGCGCTGCCGAATTGGGTCACGTGGATCTTGATTTTTCTTTTTTTGTCCTATATTTATAATAAGGTTTTCCGCGTAAGGAAGCTTCCGATCTTAAAGGACTTGATCGTTTACGCCATTATGCTGGCGGGTGCCTTCCTGCTGCTGATTTTCCAGGTGGACGCGGGGCTGCCGATTTTGTACAGCTTGACTGTAGCTGTTCTGCTCATGTTTACGGTTCGGGTAAGATATTGGGTAGAGGAACGGCGGAAAGGCTCGGAAGCAGGCGGGGGCAAAAACGTATGAAGCTGCAGGATGCCTTGTTTAATTGGCTGCAAATGAAGATTGTCGCCGCTGCCCGTCCCGATGACTGGGCAGCAGGCGAAACGCTTGCTTTTTTCGAGGAAATCTTGCATGAAGATCACGAGCTGGACGAACTGGATATGAAGGCGGCAGATGAAGAGACGATAGAGGTTAACTATCGGGACAAGGCTGGCAGCATGCAGACTATGCGTTTTCCGAGGGAAATGGCCGAAAAGCTGCTGACAGATATCCAGGCTGAGCCGAAGTACAACCAGTAAACAACGGGACTAATTGTGAAAAGTGGAGATGAAACCGGATGAGTGAACTTGAAAATCCGTTGCCGCCCCGCACCAAGGGCAAGAAAAAAATGAAGAAGCCTCCCAAGAAGAGGTCGCCCATTCGCATGGCCATATTGGGTCTGTTTCTCGCTTTGCTGCTGGCAGGCGGGATCACCGCAGGCTATTACTACTTGAAATTGGAGGAAGTGGTCGGAGACATCTCGGTTGGTCTGAATGTCGAGGTGCCGAAGGAAGAACTGGCTTCGCAGAAGCCGATTTCGATCTTGCTTCTGGGAATCGATGCGCGCGAGGGGCTGGGGTTGTTGAATACGGATGTCATCATGGTGCTTGCCTTGAATCCGGATCGAAAAACAGCCACGATCGTTTCAATCCCGCGGGATACATACGTGGATCCGACAGGCTGGAGACCACACAAAGCGAATTACTTTTATGCGGCAGCCTACAACGACAACAAGGATACGGTATTTCAGGAAGTAAAAACCATTTTTGGCGAGATGCTGTCCATTCCCATCGACTATGCGTCAGTTGTTGATTTCAAGACTTTCGAGGATATGGTCGATGCTCTTGGCGGTCTGGAGATCGACGTGGACAAGGATATGTGCTACCGGGATCGCGCAGACGGAACTTATATCAATCTGAAGGCTGGCTTGCAACAGTTGGATGGCAAGGAAGCGCTCGACTTTGTCCGCTATCGCCAGTCGAATTGCGGCACGGCAGGTTCGAGCGATTTCGAACGAAACCAGCGACAGCAGCAAGTGATTTCGAAAGTTGTTGAGAAAGTGAAGTCCCCGACTATAATTTTGCGCGGCGGGGGCGTGCTGGACGCCATTGCGGACAATGTGCGAACGGATATCCCGGAAACGCAGATCAAAAGCTTAATTATGACATATGCGGGCATTTCCAACGATAAGATAAACTATATCCCGCTTGAAGGCTCTTGGCGAAGCCCATACATTTATTTGGACGAAGAAGGGTTAAACGCCGCTATAAGCCGACTGCAGGAGGAACTCGACCCTTCGCCTCCGGCACAGGCGGATGAAGCGGCTACCGCTGACCAGTCTGACGGGGGAAGCGTCGACTGGTAGACAGGGCTGAGCTGTGGTATACTGAGATCAGACAGGAAATCTTTGTTATGAATGCGCCGGTGGGCGCATGCTGTAAAGGAGGAACCGATTGGATGACGGATGTCGCAACGACTCTGAATGAAGCATTATTTGCACAGCTGCAGCTCGAAAAGCTGACTTTGCTGCATACGATTGACGCGGAGTCGGGAGCGCCGACAAGCAGCGCCATTTCGTGGATTTATGCGAAAAGTCCCGAAACCGTACGCTTTGCCTTGGATCAGCGTTCACGCCTAATCGAGAATATGAAGAAAAATCCGGCGGTTAGCTTGACGATTTTTGCTGCTAACACAGTGAATATCGTACAGGGGAAAGCGTCGGTTGTAACGGATGCTCTGGATGAGGTGCCGTTTAAGCTGACCTGCTTCGACGTAAGCATTGAAGCGGTTCGCGACGGCATGTTCTATGGCGCGCGTATTTCGACAGAACCGGAATATGAGAAAACTTATGATAAACGCGCGGCAGAAAAGCTCGATCAGCAGGTTTTTGCCGCAATGAAAAAAGCCTAGGCCGCTATTGTCGCCTGGGCTTTTTTCTTATACAAGCTATCGCTCGAGCTGCTGCTGTGTTTCAGATTGTGCCGGGGCGTGATGCTGAGGCATGACATCCTTGGGCAGCTGAGGCATGATGCGTCCGATGATATCCGACAACTCATCGGCAAAGCCCGACACCGGGTGGCCGTTGCGGATATCTTCGGCGATTTCCTCCAGGCGCGAAGCAATGTCGATGTCTGCTGTAACAATGGCATGTGCCCCGTGAGGATCTTTGCGAAGCGCTTCGGCGACGGAATACTTAATCGTGCCGACCATGGAACGATCCATGTTCCCTGGAACATTGATACCTACAATTGCCGTATTGCCGAATACAACGCAGTTTGCCGATTCCACTCGGGGGATCGATTCTGCGAGCTCCTCCAGACGGTTTGCAACATGTTCGGGGTCGTTAATCTCCGGTTTTTCCGGCACGCTCTGCCGGACCTTGATCTCTTGATTGTTTTGCTGCGGAGAGGGGGGCCCTGCATGATCGCGATTTTGCGCGCACCCAACAACGAACATCATCATGAGCAGGAGAGTTAGCAATATTTTCATCATATGCATCGTCCTTTCTTTCCCGTTTGACTAGGATTATTGTTGCCTGAAAAGGGTAGATCCATGTATCTTTCCACCAAACGCCAACGGAGGGACTTGAAATGAAGAAAATTTTTGTTCTGGATACGAATGTGCTTCTGCACGATCCGAATGCTGTATTCGCTTTCGAGGATAATGAGGTCATTATTCCTGCAGTGGTGTTGGAGGAAATTGATAACAAAAAGAGGAATGCCGATGAGCTTGGCCGCAATGCGCGCTATGTTTCCCGATTGATGGACAGTTTTCGGGCGATAGGGCGACTGCATGACGGTGTAACCTTGGACAGCGGGGGCATGGTCAAGGTTGAATTGAATCATAGAAGCTTTATGCGGATGCAGGAGACATTCGCTGAAAGTACGAACGACAACCGGATTCTCGCGGTAGCGCTCAATTACCATGTAGAGCAGCAAGAGAAGGACGAACCGAGACCGGTTGTGCTGGTAAGCAAGGACACCTTGGTGCGCATCAAAGCGGATGTGCTGGGTTTGACCGCGCAGGATTATATGTCGGACCGAATCGTCAGCCATTCAGAGTTGTACACGGGACACTGCACGCTCAGGGTGCACCCTTCTGTCATCGACGATTTTTATTCATACCGGAGTCTTTCCGTCAAAAATTTGCAAGCCGGGATTGAGCTGAACCCGCATGAATTTGTTATCCTGAAGGATGAAATGGGATCGAATAAATCGGCTCTGCTCAAGGTTTCGCAGGATGGCGGCACCCTGGAGCCGCTTCATCTGAGCAATGAGCAAATTTGGGGGATCGGCGCCCGCAACGCACAGCAGCGCATGGCGCTGGAAATGCTCTTGAACGACGATATTTCGCTGGTCACGTTGACGGGAAAAGCAGGAACCGGCAAAACCCTGCTGACGCTCGCGGCGGGATTGATGAAGGTTGAGGATGAGCGTAAATACAAGAAGCTGCTTATTGCCCGGCCAGTCGTACCGATGGGCAAGGATATCGGATATTTGCCCGGTGAGAAGGAGGAGAAGCTGCGGCCGTGGATGCAGCCGATCTACGACAACTTGGAGTTTCTGTTCGATACGAAGAAACCGGGAGACATCGACAAGATACTGGCCGGACTGGGCAGCATTCAGGTAGAGGCGCTCACGTATATCCGCGGCAGATCGATTCCGGGACAGTTCATCATTATTGACGAGGCGCAAAATTTAACGAAGCATGAGGTCAAGACGATTGTCTCGCGGGTCGGCGAGGGGAGCAAGATTGTGCTGCTCGGCGATCCCGAGCAGATCGACCATCCGTATCTCGATTCCGCCAGCAACGGCTTGACGCACACAGTAGAACGCTTCAAGCGCGAGCAAATTAGCGGTCATGTTACCCTTGAGAAGGGCGAGCGCTCGCATCTAGCCCAGCTGGCGGCCGATTTGCTATAAACGAGCTGTCGACGGGACCGTCATCTAACAAACAAAGAAATCGCTTCTTTTTGGAGGGAGTGGGCACCTCCATAAAGGGCGATTTCTTTGTTTGGTTCCAGGTATTGGAGCTTCACGTCAACGCCGGCACAAGCTTGCAGCCATAAGCTTTGGCAATGCCCGTCATCAGATCTTGGTGTTCGGCAGGCACGATCCATATCGGCGATTGCTCCTCGTGCACAGCCGCAAGCAAATACTCGTCGATCTGGAAGCGCGCCTGCGTCCATTCTCCGCCGATAAGCTGAAAGGCATAAATGTGATCCAGGTACAAGTACATTCGCTCAGAGCGGGAGTGAAAGCCGTAATCGTCGGCATAGCGGCCGAACTCGCTGTTTCCGGGCAGTTCGAGCACCTGCATCGCTTCATAAGGAAAGGCGTAGCGATCTACGACCCGGCAAATGTCCTGCAGCTGATGCTCATCCTGGGCGATCAGCAACTCTTTGTCGCGGTCATACAGGCATGCATTGCCGGCCAGCTCCTTCACGAACTGCGCATAATAGCCGGGACGTTTTCCTTGAGGGATTTGTATGTCGATGGCCGGGCGTACATACTCGGCAAGCTTCATGGGCACTCTTCTCCTTCTCTTCAACTTTTCTTTCGCCATTATAGAATAAACGACATTGATTTGCTATGATGAAGGAGGAGGCGAGCGCCTATGTATAAAGGAAAGAGTGTCTGGTTTACCCTGCTGATTGGCATGATCCTGATTACTGTATCAGGCGTATTCTTCAAGGGAACCGAATATTCGAGGCCTCAGGATGGTCCTGCAGGCAGCGGTCCGCCTTCTATTAGTGGTCCGCCTGCGGAAACTCGGAGCGCGGCGTTGCACATTGCCGTTGCCATGCAGGAGGCCGAGTTTGAGGCATTGCAAAAAAAGCATGCCGCCTATGCGGAAAGCCGGCCTCACCATACTTACACATTGGAACGATTGGAGCCCTCGGCGGCATCCATGGAAATTCGGGAACGCACAAGAACTGGAGACATTCCAGATATCGTGCTGCTTCCCAATACCGCGATTATTGAATTTGCTGCCACGGGCTATTTGGCCAAAGTGAAGGAGCAATCACCCGGAGATGGCGATTCTTCTCATGTTTCGCGTGCCGTAGATGCTCAGGTGGAATGGAACGGGATTGCATGGGGAATGCCTGTAGACATAGACCCGTACTTATTCGTCTATCGCGCAGACGAGGGGGAGTGGCCTGAAGGTGCCGCTTATGCGGATGTGGCTGAATGGCTGGAAGCGCGCCGGGCAAGCCACGACTCGCCGGCAGGCGGCGAATGGCTGCTTTTGAGACGCGATCCGATGCTGCTTACAGCGTTAGGAACGCAGCTGTTCCAGCTAAGTCGCCCAGCGGATTCACTGCAGGAAGAAGCAGAGGCATGGGAATGGAAGTTAGGCGGCGGTCAGAGCCTTCCAGTGCGACTCACTGCCGCTCCTTATGCTTCGGTACTTTCGCAGGTTGCCGATGGCCAAGCGATGGTTGCCGCCGCCCCTTTGTCGGCGCTGCATCAATTCGATGGAAGTGCATCGCTGCGGGCAGCTGTTCTGCCCCAGTCTGAGGATGGGTGGTCGGGCGCCTGGCAGCCCGGAAGAAGCTTTGCCGTTTCCTCCAAGTCGGAATATGAACGAGAGGCTTTCGAGTGGGTGAATGCTGTGAACGACGCTTCCCTTCAACTGGCGATAATGGAACAAGGGGGAGGCGCCCCTGTTTCCAACAGCGCTTCCCCCTTATACAGCGGTGCCTCGCCGGTACCGGCTTCTGTCATTTCAGCCGCATTGCAGCGGTTGGAGGCATATCGCTCCGCCCCTTCCTTCTATCACCAACAAACCGCGGTGATTCGGGAACTGGAGCTGCTGCATGATAGCGACCGGCCGGACGCAAGCAGCCTTGCAGAAGCAATTGAGACTATGCAGCGCTCGTTCACGCAAGATGAGCGGAACGATTAAGCGAGCCCCCTAAAACCAAAGGCTGAAATTGATCTGCATTGCAATCGTCAGCTTGCCTGGCTCGATCTGCACAGCTGTGATCGTCACCCCATCCATAAGCTGCTTCGGGTAGAAGCCCAGATGGTAGCGTTCTTCGAGATCTTTGGCGGTTGTGTCTGGCAAAGCAAACCCGTTGTAGGCGAGGCGCTCCAGCAAAAAGCGGATATGATTCTCCGGTTCATTCATCACTACATACTGTCCGCTCATGCTGATCGTGGTGTCGTCTTCCCGGCCGAAAGCCTGGAGCTTCCCATCGCCGAAAGCAAAGCGAAGGTTATCAAACATCGGGTCGAATTCCTGGAGAAACTGATTCAGTTCATCATCTGTCATATAGAAGGAAAACGTGCTGCCCCTGCCCTTGCTCAGGTGGTCCGGGTGAGCCTGGACAAAACTCGGCAACGTTTCCATCGCCTTGGCGAGTGTGCTCATGTAACGATTGAACATTGGCAGTCCGATGCGGTCCCAATCTTCGGTCAGCGCCTCGATCTGCGCCAGAACAGCCTGAGCTTCAGCTTGTTCCGCCAGCCTTTCATCGAGCTCGGCCTGAAGCGCGATGACCCGCTGCCGCTGCTCAAGCAGGGAATGGCGCAGAAACGCCAGCTCCAGCTCCGTTTGCCGGAGCTGTTCGCGCTGCTCATTCAAGGATGCGAGCTCCTGCTGGTGCCGGGTTAATTTTTTGCGGTCGCTTTGGAAGATCGCTTCAGCGAAATCCCAGACCATGAGCAGCTCTTGCAAAGAGCCTGCAGAGAAGAACAGCATCGCTATGGAGTCCCGTTCCCCCATATAATAAGCCCGCAGCACTTCGCCGGATTGTTGGCGAACCTCGGCAACGACTGCTTCCTGCTTCCGGATTTGCACTTGGGTTTCCTGCAGCCTGCTTTGGGTAGCGGATTGCCGTTCCTTCAGACGCTCCAGTTCTCTGTCGATTTCGTGAATCGACAGTCCTTTTCCAGCAGTTCGTGAAGCTCATCGACGGTCGGATCTGCTGCAGCAGGCTGCGGGATGATGGCAGCCGCGATGATGGCTGCAATGGCCATCCATGTGAATAGCTTGGACGAACGTAGAACCGCCAAGTGTTCCCCCTCCTTACACTACAGCGTATCAGTAGAGCGGGTATTTCATGAATGTTTTTTCTTGCTTGGGTCGGCGCCGCTTTACTTGATCAGCGGATAGATGGCATCCAATGATTTGGTAAGGGCAGGTTTGGACTGGAGCCTTTCGATTTCTTCATTGATCCGGTCCCATGTATAATGGAAGGAGATCAGCTGTTCAGCAGCTTCTCCGCTTGGACCATCGACAAGAAACGGAAGGAAAAGCTCGATGGCATAAATATGCCCGTTCGCATCCAGCGTGACGTTCAGATGTCCATCCTTGCTGAATGAGGCGCTGCGGAGATAGTCGCCCAGAGCGACATCACGAAGAAGCGACGCGTCCAGTTCGGCTTCGGTCAGGCGGGACAGCATGCGATCCCACTGGTCAGCGGCGGCATTCAGGACAAGGGGCAGCCGCTCATCGCTGATGGCCATGTGAATAAGGCGGTGTTCCGGGTGCCCGGCTTCTGCTTCCGTTAGCCAGGATACGTCCACACTGGAAGTGATCCCGGCGAGCCATTCAGCGAACACGCCCTGCATCTGGGCGGCGGTCGCGCCAAACTGATCGCCCATCGGAATTTCCATATACTCGTCCGCTTTGTTGATCATTGGCAGATGGAAGTACAAGGTGTTTTCTTCTATTAATATGGGAATGTGGATGGCAGCACCCAAGGCGGCCGGCGTGATCGTCATAGTCGTCTCAAATCGGGCGGCATCCGCATCGCTTGAGCCTTGCCATGCATATTGGCTGTGCAAGAGAGAATACAGGAGCGCGCTTGTTAATGGTTGCTGCTCGGCATCAGCCAAGGGAAGGTCCAACTGCAGTTCAGCTTTGCCGCTCATATGATGAGTCGTTATCGCTTGCTGGTTGTTCCAGGCGGCGTGCAGCTCTTCTGCCAGCTTTTCGCCCTTCGGGGTACAGCCGGTGAGCAGAAGCACTGTGAAAAATAGCAGTATCGTGGGTAGTAGAGCGTTGGGTTTCATAGACATAAGCGCGAAATCTCCTTCATTCTATGGTTGATTCATATTTATGATATTCACCCCTCATTATACCGGGTACATCTGAAAAGGGAAAGGAGACAATATATGAGCAATGATGGAAATCAGCGCGCGGACGCCCGAGAGCAAATCAGGCAGCTCCTTTTGCAAAAACCGGACGGGATCATGGCATTTCAAGAGTATATGGATCTTTGTTTATACGATCCGGAGTTCGGCTATTACATGCGGCCCGGGGAGAAGCTGGGGAAGTCTGGCGATTTTTATACGAGTGCGCATCTGGGTACAATTATGGGGGAAGTGTTGGCCTCTCACTTTGCAGCCGTGGACAAGCAGGCCGGCTGCCCCGAATTGCTCTGTATTGCGGAATGGGGCGGCGGCGATGGGCGAATGGCTGCGGCCATCTTGGAAACGCTGCGAACCGATTATCCGAGCCTGTATGCACGACTTCGCTATATGTCGATAGAGCGCAGTCCGAGTCATCGTGTCCAGCAGGCGCAGCGGCTGCAAGCGCATGCGGACCGATGTGAATGGATATCCGATGCAGAATGGATCAGTCAAGCAAACAAGCCGTTTACGATTGTGCTGGCCAATGAACTGCTGGACGCCTTTCCGGTTCGCCGGCTTCGTGCCGGCGAGCACGGCTATGAAGAAATGTGGGTAGGCTGGGATGAGGAACGGCAAGTTCTTGGAGGCGTCTGGAAGCCGCTGGCCGATCATCGAATCAGGCAAGTGATCGAGGGCTGGGGAATGAACTGGAAGCTGCATCAGCAATTTGAATTTCACGAGAAGGCGCTGGAGTGGGTCAGGTGTGTGGCTGAGACGCTCTCGACGGGATGGATCACCGCTATTGACTATGGCGATGGCCGGGCAGAGCTGTACAGTCCGCATCGAATGAACGGGACGTTCCTTTGCTATCGGCAGCACCAAGCTTATGATGATCCCTTTGCCTGGCCGGGCGAGCAGGATATGACCAGCCATGTGCCATTTGATCAGTGCAGACAGGCGGCCGAGGAGGCCGGGCTTCGAGAGGTAACGGTTGTGACGCAGAAACAATTTCTCGTCGACAACGGCATCTTCGAGAAGCTGCAGTCCCATGCAGGAACGGATCCCTTCAGCGCCGCCGCACGCCGCAACCGCTCCATTCGCCAGCTCTTGCTGAGCGACGGCATGAGCGAACTGTTCAAGGTGATGACAGCACGCAAATGAAGCGACCATAGTACCCCATAAATGGAAAACGGCCTTCCGGTAACAATGCCGGAAGGCCTTATGTGTTTTGGTCGTATTCCTTATGCGAGAAGCGGCTTCATATGGAAGAACGTGTAATACGTAAAGCCCATGAAGCATACTGCCATGTAACCCCAGAAAATCATCATATATGCCTTCTCGGACAAATTCATGTACCCGAGGAACACGAAGACAGCGGTCTGGAAAAAAAACAGCAGCGCCATGGAAGTCATATGACCAGCCAGCGCCATTAAGCCGATGACCAATGTCCAAAAGCCGAGAACGCGATACATTCTTGCCACTAGTGAAATCCCCCTCTCATCTGCACAACATCATCGATTCTATCCATTCACTACGAAACATTATACCTGTTGCATGCGGCACTGTAAACGGTGAGATATGACGAAATCGCAAACTTTTGTGACGATCAGACTAACGCGGTCTCCCCCTAGTTTTTCCGGATGTTCGGGGAATTATGTGCAAGTTGAGGTATGAACGGCCGATTTTTTGGCTATATAAGTACTATAAAATAGATTCTATGAAATCTACTATGCGCATAAAGATAAAGTAAGGTCTACTTATTATGATTGGGAGGTTACAGGTATGACTGCAGTTAGACAGGATGCATGGACAGCAGATGACGATCTGATTTTGGCGGAGGTGACCTTGCGGCATATTCGCGATGGGGGAACTCAGCTCTCCGCATTTGAAGAAGTAGGCGAGAGGATTGGAAGAACTGCGGCAGCATGCGGGTTTCGCTGGAACTCCTGCGTGCGCAAAAAATATGAGGCGGCCATACAAATCGCCAAGGCACAGCGGCAAAAGCGTAATCAGCTTAAACGCCAGACAGGCTCTTCGGAGCTGACCCGTTCCGGAAGCGGTTCGGAAGCAGCAAGAGCCGGAACGAATGCGGAAGAACAGATGTCCATGGATGCGATCATACGTTTCTTGCGTCAGTGGAAAGGAAGCTATCAGGAGAATGAGCGCAAGATCAAGCAGCTGGAGCAGCAGCTTGCAGATAAGGAAGAAGAGCTGAAGAAGCTTCGCGAGGAATACGAGGATATGAAGCAGAACGGCACCTTTAATGAAGATTACAAGGCATTGCTGCAGATTATGGAGCGCGCGCGCAAAATGGCCTTTCTCGCGGAGGAGCAGGAGGAGCAGAAGCCTCGCTTCAAGATGGATGCCAATGGGAACCTCGAAAGAATCGAATAAGCACGAAGCAGAAGACGCACGGGAATACCGGCGTCTTTTTTAGTTTCCGCTCGGGCTGATCTTGTTTTTTCTGGCGCGAGCTTATTTCCATTCGTTCGTTGTTTTTGCTATGTTAGTAGAACAAACACCCGGGAAAGGGGGGAGCATATGCGCGTAATCATAGTTGGCGCAGGCTCTTTAGGCTTGCTTTGGGCGGGGAGATTGCAGGCAGCGGGCAACCGCGTGCTGCTGCTTACCCGCACATCGGAGCAGGCGGAGGTCATTCGGCAGCGTGGCATAACGATCAAGGAAGCAGGCAGCGGCAAGTCTGTCCTTGTCCATGTATCGGCAGAGCCGCTTGCCGGCATGCGGGAGCGGGCGTTGCATCCCGAATGGGTGCTGCTGATGGTCAAGCAGCATCAGCTTGGCGAAGAGATGCTGAGGCAGGTGCGCAATTGCTGCGGCGATCAGACCCGCTGGATCTGCTTTCAGAACGGCATCGGCCACATGGAAAGAGCGGCTGCCATTCTTGGGGAGTCGCTTTATGCAGCTGTAACGACAGAGGCGGCATTGCGTGTCGACGGCTGCCATGTCATCCATACCGGAAGAGGAAAGACCGAGTGGGGAAGGCTGGCTGGCGGTCAGGCGAAGGATGAAGAAAAAAAGCTCGCAGCTTTGTGGAGAAAGGCAGGATTTGCGAACGATGTGTCGAATGATATCGATACAGCGATTTGGAATAAATTGCTGGTAAATGCGTGTATCAATCCGCTAACCGCACTCCTTCACATCCGCAACGGGCAGCTGCTTCAGCTTGCACATGCCAGCGCAATGTTGCGCGAATTGGCCAATGAGGCGTGCCTGCTGGCGCGGATGCTGCAAAAGCCGATCGATTGCGGGCAGTTGTGGGCCAGGCTGGTTCAAGTATGCGAGGCTACAGCGGACAATCAATCCTCTATGCTCCAGGATGTCAGTCTTGGACGAACGACGGAGATTGATGCCATAACGGGCGCCCTGCTCTCAGAGGCCGAGAAGCAACGCCTCGATTTGCCGCTGCATCGCACGGTGTACCGGATGGTCAAGGCGCTGGAGGAAAGGGGCGCATATCGTTGACACGGATGAAAGGCAGGTGGATGGACGAATGATGGAATGGTTGAAGAGCATATATGCACTACTATCTGTACTTCCGTTCTTTACTTTTTTTATCCTTTATTTTATACATCGCATTATTCATCGAAATCAGAAGAAGGCCATCCAGTTTGCTATGGATATATCCACTTTCTTCTTAATTGCATGCGTTTCCGCCATGTATGATATCGTCGTAGCGTCAACTGTGAATGGTTTTGCCCTGATATTGCTGTTTCTGGTTTTGGCATCTGCGCTGATTGGCAATGCGCAGAACAGGCTGAAGGGCAAGGTGGATGCCAAGAGGCTCGTTCGTGTTGTTTGGAGACTGTCGTTCGTCTTGCTTAGCAGCTCTTACTTGCTGTTATTTATTGCGGGATTGATCAAGTTTTACCGAATGGGATAAGAAAGTACGGGGGACGGTTCGCTTGCACGGAGGGCGAAGCCGTTCTTTTTTATGCGGAGTTATAATGATAACTATTAAAAAAGTGTTCCGCGCAAGGCCGAAATCCGGCTTTGACGGTTGGCTGCAGGATGTGTACAATCGAATTGAGAGAGTGAGGGATCGCGATGAGAATGGAGTTGTTTCGATGGCCTGTTCCGTCGACACTATCCGCAGACTACATGTATGAACCGCACAAAACAGCGGAGCGTTTCGAGGTTCGCTACGATCGCGATCAGGATTGGCAGTCTCGTGCCGCATGGTTGGACAGCGCATCGCACCTGAAAGCAGATAAGCTGGCGCTTGCAGAAGCGCTGGAAGCCTATAACCGCAAGGTCGGGAATACCGACCCGCGGGTGGCGAGCCATATAGACAGTTTGAGAGAGGGAGCATTCGTAGTCGTGGGCGGCCAGCAGGCCGGGTTGTTTGGCGGACCGTTGCTCGTCATATACAAGGCGGTAACGATCATTCGCGCTGCCAAGGAAGCGGCGGCAAAGCTGAATCGCACGGTTGTGCCTGTATTTTGGATCGCCGGAGAAGATCATGATTTCGACGAGGTGAACCATACATACGTGACGGAAGGGGAAACCGGCAGTCAGATCAAGAAGATCTCTCTATCCAGGGAAGCCCCTTATGCACAGGCTATGGTTAGCGGGACGCCGATCACTCCGGCGCAATGGAGCCACTGTCTGGATGAGCTCGCCAGACTGCTTCCGGACACTTCCTTCAAGCCCGGCTTGCTGGACAAGGCTCAGGAGCTGACGGCAGGCGCGGGCAGCTTGAGCGAGTCCTTTGCGCGCCTGTTAGCATGGCTGTTCGGGGCTCATGGCTTGATTGTGATGGACGCCGCCGATCCGAGCCTCCGCAAGCTGGAGCAGCCCATGTTTGCCGCTATGCTTACCGGCAATCGTGCTGTTCGGGATGCTGCTCTAACCGGCAAACAGGCTGTAGAACGTCTCGGCTACGAACCCCAAGTTGCATTTGATGCGTCGATGGCTCATTTATTCGCTGTGGACAGACACGGGCGCAGACCGCTATTGGCGAGTGAGGATGGCTTTCAAGTCAAGGGTGAGGCCGGCAAGCGTTCACTTCCAGACATGCTTGCGCGTCTCGAGGAGAAGCCGGAGGACTTCAGCAACAATGTAATGACCCGGCCCGTTATGCAAGAATATTTATTCCCGGTAGTGGCTGCCGTGCTGGGACCCGGGGAAATCGCATATTGGGGCATGTTGAAGGAATTGTTTGCCGTATATGGCATGAAAATGCCGATCATTGTTCCGCGTACAGAAGTGACCGTGATCGATGCTTCGACGTCGAAGCTGATGGCCAAATACGGTCTGGATCTCGACCAGGCGCTGCTGCAACTGGAGGAATCCAGGCAATCTTGGCTGATGGCGAAGAAGCCGGCTGGCTTAAACGATCGGTTTGCCGACACCAAGAAGCATATTTCCCGTCTGTATGACCCGCTGCTCGATGCGCTGTCCGGCATTCATGAAGGAATGCGGCAGCTCGGTCAATCGAACTTGCGCAAGCTGCTGGAACAGGTGGAATATCTGGAGCGGCGCACCGATGCCGAACTAGCAGGCAGACATGCCCGCGCGTTGGGTCAATGGTCCCGCATCGCCGCTCAGCTTCATCCATTGGGCAAAAGGCAGGAAAGGGTGCTGAATGTTTTTGTGTACTTGAACAGCTATGGTTCCGACTTCGTCCATATGTTGGTAGAGCAGCCTCTTCAGCCGGGCGCTCATTATGTCATGTATATATAATAGGAGGGGAAGCATATGACAACTACGGCTAACAGTATTGTGGCCGATATGAAGCTGGCGCCGGAGGGACATCTGAAGATCGATTGGGTAAAGGCGCACATGCCGGTTTTGAACAAAATTCGGGAGCAGTTTGAAAAGGAACAGCCATTCAAGGGACTGAAGGTCGCCATTTCCCTCCATCTGGAAGCGAAAACAGCGTACCTGGCCAAAGTAGTCAAGGCTGGCGGCGCGGAAGTAACGATTACGGGAAGCAATCCGCTGTCAACGCAGGACGATGTTTGTGCAGCGCTGGTAGAGGATGGCATTACTGTGTTCGCCAAGTATAACCCGGACCCTAAAGAATACAAGGAATTTATGATCAAGACACTAGAAACCAAGCCGGACTTAATTATTGATGACGGCGGCGATCTGGTGACCATTCTGCATGCGGAGCGTCAGGATTTGCTGGCGCAGGTGCGTGGCGGGGCTGAAGAAACAACGACCGGCATTCTGAGGCTGAAGGCACTGGAAAAGGACGGTCAGCTGAAATTCCCGATGGTCGCCGTAAATGACGCATTATGCAAATATTTATTCGACAATCGTTACGGCACTGGCCAATCTGTATTCGACGGCATTAATCGCACAACCAATCTGGTTGTCGCTGGCAAAACGGTCGTCGTCGTCGGCTACGGCTGGTGCGGCAAAGGGGTCGCGATGCGGGCGAAGGGACTTGGCGCGCAAGTTGTCGTAACAGAAGTCGATGCGATCAAAGCGGTAGAGGCCTATATGGACGGATTTACTGTGCTGCCGATGAAGGAAGCTGCCAAGGTCGGCGATTATTTCGTAACCGTTACGGGAAATCGCGACGTGATTCGCGGCGAGCACTACGAAGTGATGAAAGGCGGAGCCATACTGTCGAATGCCGGCCATTTCGATATTGAAGTGAACAAGGTAGAGCTCGAGGCGCAATCGGTATCGAAGCGTGTCGTGCGCCGCAACATTGAGGAATACAAGCTGAAGGATGGACGCAAGCTGTATTTGCTCGCAGAAGGACGTCTTGTCAACCTGGCTGCAGGCGATGGACATCCTGCCGAAATTATGGACATGACCTTCGCCCTGCAAGCGATGTCGCTGAAGACTGTGAACGAGCGCTACAAGGAATTCGGCCCGAAAGTGATCAATGTGCCCCATGAAGTCGATGAGCAGGTGGCCCGCTACAAGCTGGAGTCGCTCGGCATCTCGATTGACACGCTCACGGAGGAGCAGCGGACTTATTTGGACAGCTGGGCCGAACACTAAGTCAAACGTATTCGCATGCTTCAGGGAGCGCGCAAGATGCTCTGGTGTACCTGTTCGCATCAACATTAGAAAAGCTGCGCCTGCCGCCCGTATGAACGGTCGGCAGGCGCGGCTTTTTTTTCATGGAATAACCCCTCTGCGTAACCTCCTCTTGCTTATGCGGGATCATTCAGTTCCCTTGCCTCATGGAACAGCTCAAATAACGGGAATAAGTGTGCGTATTTTGCAGATTGCTTGTGCTCAGTTGCAATTAGCGGAGTTTCATGGTCTTATTCACGTCCCGTTCCCATTTACCATGAGCCTGCACCAAGTTTAAGTACATGTTTTCCTCTTTTTTCCTCAGGCTGATCGATCTTCAGGAAGATTAGACCGTTATTTCCCTCTACTTCAATTTCACTCGCCGCAAGGCCAGGTACAGCTTCATGCCACGCGATGTATGGTCAATCTGGTATGTGCTCTATCAGGCATTTCGCCCGCAAGCCCGACATAAGAAAGACGTTTTTCAAGCGGTGAAGGCAAAAGTTTTTCAAATTTTTTTTCACGAAATAGAAGGATTTGTGCAGGTGGTGGCGAATAGTCAAGCGTATGTGGAGGAAAGTGGTGTAAAGTGGGGGGAAAGGGTGGATGATCCCATGAAGATGGGGAATTGCTCAATCAGCCTAGCCCCGCAGCGCATGCGAGAGGAGGAGTCGGGCCAATGTTCATGGGTGAATACCAACATAGTATGGATGAAAAAGGACGCATGATCATTCCCGCCAAATTCCGCGACTCGCTGGGCACCACATTCGTGATGACTAGAGGTTTGGACAACTGTCTATTTATTTATCCGATGGAGGAATGGAAAGTACTGGAACAGAAGCTGAAGTCACTCCCGCTGATGAAGTCAGACGCCCGCGCCTTTACCCGCTTCTTCTTCTCTGGCGCAACCGAATGCGAACTAGACAAGCAGGGAAGGGTAAACATACCAGGAAATTTGCGCGAGCACGCCAAGCTGGAATCTGCTGCTGTCGTGATTGGTGTTTCCAATCGCGTCGAGGTTTGGAGCAAGGAAATTTGGGAGCAGTATGCCGATAATTCGGAGGAATCGTTCAACGAGATTGCCGAGAAGCTGGTGGACTTCGATTTTAACTTCTAATGCGTGAATCGGGAGGCGTAGCAGTGTTTCATCATGTGACTGTGTTGAAGGAGGAAGCCGTTGCCGCTTTGGACATAAAGCCTGACGGCATATATGTAGATTGCACGCTCGGCGGAGCCGGACACAGCGAGCAGATTGCGTCCCGTCTCGGGCCGAACGGTCTGCTGCTTTGCTTGGACCAGGATGACCAGGCGCTTGCCCATGCGGAGCAGCGGCTTGCGCCATACAAGGATCGAGTCAGGCTGATAAAGAGCAATTTTCGCTACCTGCGGGAAGTGCTGGACGAGCAGCAGCTGCCAAGCCGGGACGGCATCCCGCTTGTTAATGGCATTCTATATGATTTGGGTGTTTCTTCACCTCAGCTGGACGAAGCCGAAAGAGGCTTCAGCTACAACCACGATGCCCCGCTGGATATGCGGATGGACCGAACGGAGGCTTTGACTGCGGCGGATGTGGTCAACGAGTGGCCTGAAGAAGAGCTTCGCCGCATCTTGTGGCAATATGGCGAAGAGAAGTTTGCGAAATCGATTGCCCGCCGGATCGTGCAGGCGCGGTCGGAAGGCGCAATCCGCACTACCGGGCAGCTTGCGGAATTGATCAAGCAGGCGATTCCGGCAGCGGCGAGAAGGAGCGGGCCTCATCCGGCCAAGCGCAGCTTCCAGGCGATCCGCATCGCTGTAAATGACGAGTTGGGCGCATTCGAGCAGTCGCTGGAACAAGCGATCACTTGTCTGGATACGGGCGGGAGAGTGGCAGTCATTACTTTTCATTCCCTGGAGGACAGAATTTGCAAGCAAATGTTTGCGAAATTTGTTGAAACGTGCACATGTCCCCCGGATTTTCCCGTATGTGTTTGTCGAAGGGATGGCGTCCTGAAGCTGGTGAACCGGAAGCCATGGACGCCGGATGAGCGGGAGCTGGAGGAAAACCCGCGGGCAAGGTCGGCCAAACTGCGAGCGGCGGAGAAACTGCCGACAAGGCAGGAGCAGGAAATCAAAACTCGGGAGAGGGGTTTTTGACAAGTGGCATATATGCATGGGAATTTAGCGTTCAAAGAGAAGAAAGAAGAACGGGCGCGCTATAAGGAAACCAGAGAAGTCGTGAGCCGCAAGGTTTCGCTGCCGGCTGGGGAGAAGCTGCTTTATCTGTTCACCATTATGCTGTGCATGACCGTAGCGGGGGTAGTGCTGTGGAAGTATGCCCAAATCTATGAAGTGAACACAAAGCTGCAGCAGATCGAGCACGAGATCAAGCAATTGGAGAAGGAAAACAGCATTTTGAAAGTAGAGACCCGGAAGCTGCAAGAGCCCAAGCGGTTGATTGAGCAAGGGAGGATGATGGGCTTGATCCCGTCTACCGAGGATTCGATCGAGCAGGTTTCGGCTGATGTCAGCTACTATGCCGCGAACAAAGCAAACGTGGCAGCAAATCGATAATAGGTGGGAGACGGCATGAAGAAGAAAGTAACATTGCGCTCCTTGTTGATAGGAGGGGGGTTCACCCTCCTTTTTGTTGCCTTGATGTTCCGCATGTATTATTTGCAAGTTGTAGAGGCTTCGGTTTTGCTGGATGGAGCCAAGGAGATTTGGTCTAGCTCCAGGGAACTGAATCCGCAGCGGGGAGCAATACTGGATCGCAACGGCAAGGTGCTGGTTCAAGACGGGCCGGCTTATACTGTCGCTGTCAATCCTGCTTTGATCAATAAATTGAACATGGGGGACGCTGTGGTGAATGTATTGGCCCCCGCATTGGGTATGGATGATCCGAGCGGGCGACTGAAACTAATAGAGAAGGTCAATGAGAAAAACGCTAGGGGAGAATATTACAAGCAGAGAGAAATTCGCAACGAGGGTTGGAAGATCGATGGGGATACCGCAGCTCTCATCCGTGAAGGCATGGAGGAAAAAGGGCTGGAGGGCATTTATCTCATTGAAGAGCAAAAACGTTATTATCCGACCGAAGAGCTTGCGGCACATGTGCTTGGATATCGGGGCTTGGACGGGACAGCGGCATTAGGGCTGGAGTTTACGTACGACGAAACGCTCAAAGGCATCCCGGGCATGATTCGCTATGATCGCGATCGTCTCGGTTACGAGCTTCCTAATTCGAAGGCCATCTATGAACCGGCAGTTGACGGCAAGTCGCTGCGTCTGACGATTGACGAGAACATACAGGTGTACATCGAGCAGGCTATGCAGGAAACATGGGAGAAGTATCGGCCGAAGGCGATTACGGCAGTTGCGGTAGATCCGCAGACGATGGAAGTGCTCGGCATGGCCAATATGCCTACCTTCAATCCGAATACATATTGGGATTATGAGAGTCAGCAGGACTTTTTCAACTCAGCTATATCCGGCATTTATGAACCGGGATCGACGTTCAAGATTGTCACCCTTTCGGCAGCTGTCGAGGAAGGGATTTTCAATCCGAATGCCACATACCAGTCGGGGTCGATTCGCGTGCCGGGAGCTACCATTCACGATCACAACTATAGCGGTTGGAGCGAGATTACGTATTTGGAAGGCTTGAAGCGATCAAGTAACGTTGCCTTCGTCAAGCTTGGCTATGAGCAGCTCGGTTACGAGAAGCTGAATCAATACATTCTGGACTTTGGCTTTGGCGAGAAGACGGGCATTGACTTGCCTGGCGAGCAGTCTGGCAGAATCAACTTCCGCGGCAATATCCCGTCTGAAGTGGCTACCGCAACATTCGGCCAAGGACGTGTATCGGTAACGGCGATTCAGCAGGTAGCAGCCATTTCCGCCATTGCCAATGGCGGAAAGCTGATGGAGCCCATTCTTGTGAAGGAAGTGTTGGAGCAAGGGACAGGCAAGGTGGTGTCGCGCACGACGCCGAAGGTTGTACGACAAGTGGTCAGCCCGGAAACTGCCGAGCAAGTGAGCGAATACTTGGAGGGAGTCATTTCTGACCAAGAGGTAGGCACAGGACGCAAGGCTTATATAGAGGGCTACCGCATTGCGGGCAAGACGGGTACAGCGCAGAAGGTCGTTAACGGCAGATATTCACAGAACAATGAATATGTCGTGTCTTTCGTCGGATTTGGTCCTGTGGAAGATCCCCGGATTGCACTGATCGTTATCGTGGATGAGCCGAGGCTTGGCGATTACCGTGAAGGCGGTGACGTGGTGGCGCCGCTCTTCAAGGAAATCATGTCCAAGAGCTTGCGATACTTGGGAGTGGCTGCAAAGGAGCCGGCAGAAAGGCTGGTGCTGGCCATGCCGGATACGACGGTGCCTCAATTGGAAGGCTTTACCCGGCTGGCAGCCGAGAATGAGCTGCTGCGCAGGGCAATGGATATGGAATGGATCGGAACGGGAGATACCGTGCTGCGGCAATTCCCCGAAGCAGGTGGTACAGCAGTGCCGGGAGATACCGTGCTGCTCTTGTCATCGGAACCGAAAGACACACATCTGCCTGACCTGACCGGCAAATCGCTACGCGATGCTTTGCAAGTCACTGCACTGCTGGAATACGAAACGACGGTAGATGGCCAAGGATTTGTGGTCCACCAATCCGTAACCGGCAATCGATCGGTACACATTGTTCTCAGGCCACCGGGCGAACCCTACGATTACACGCCGGCAGGGGAGGAGCAAATCGAGGAATCGCCTGAGGGGGAAATGCCGGAAGAAGCGACAGACAGCCCGACTCATGAAGACTGGGGCGAGCTGCCTGATATAGAGACGGTTCCGGGCGCTTAGCTTGTTCTAAGCATCCGCCGCTCCGAATAAGCATGATATGAATACGACGAACCAGCAGCAGTCAATCATGCGGATCAGGAGGGGCGGAAATGAAGGTATCTAATGTTACAGTCAGGCGGCGGTTGTTGTTAGTGCTGCTAGGCGGCTTGCTGTTGTTCGCAGCGTTGATGATCCGCCTGGCATATGTGCAGCTCGTAATGGGAACGGAACTGGCGAACCGTGCGGAGGAATCTTGGCGGCGCAACATCCCGTTCACAGCGAAGCGGGGTGAAATCCTGGACCGCAACGGGGTCCGTCTGGCGCATAACATCAGCTCTCCCACGGTAATGGCAGTGCCGGCCCAGGTGCAAAATCCGGAGGAAACGGCCAGAGAGCTGGGGAAGGTGCTGGGCATGCCCCAGGAAAAGCTGGCCGAGCTGATTACAAAAAGAGAGCTGATCGTTCGCATTCAGCCTGCAGGCCGTAAAATTTCTGTTGAAAAGGCAGCGCAGATCAAGGAGCTGAACTTGCCGGGGATCGTTGTCGGCGAGGATAATAAACGCCATTATCCATTCGGCAATCTGGCCTCTCATATTCTGGGCTTCACCGGCATAGACAATCAGGGGCTGACCGGCATAGAATTGAGCTATGATGCATACTTGCAAGGCGTGAACGGCAGCGTATCCTTTCTTGCAGATGCGAAGGGGAGAGAGATGCCGGGAAGCACGGAGCGCTATACCCAGCCGCGGGACGGCATGAACTTGCAGCTTACCCTGGATAAGAACATTCAGGCAATCGTCGAGCGGGAGCTCGATCAGGCCATGGTGAAGCATCAGGCCAATCAAGTGCTGGCCATCGCGATGGACCCGAATACAGGAGAAATTTTGGCCATGGCCTCCCGACCTGACTATGATCCCGCAAATTTCCGGGAGTACCCTGCTGAAATATATAATCGGAACTTGCCGATCTGGATGACCTACGAGCCCGGCTCAACGTTCAAGATCATAACGCTGGCAGCGGCGCTAGAGGAAGGTAAGGTCGATTTGGACCGGGATACGTTCCATGATTCCGGTGAAATTGAAGTGGCCGGCGCGCATTTGCATTGCTGGAAGGGAGGGGGGCATGGAAGTCAAACCTTCCTGGAAGGTGTGCAAAATTCATGCAACCCCGGCTTTGTCATTCTGGGGCAAAGGCTGGGCAAGGAATCGCTGTTCGAATATATCCGCAACTTCGGTTTTGGCCAGAAGACAGGCATCGATCTAATGGGGGAAGAAAACGGGATTTTGTTCAAGCTCTCGCAGGTTGGTCCGGTTGAACTGGCCACCACTTCATTCGGTCAAGGGGTCTCGGTCACGCCGATTCAGCAGGTAGCTGCCGTATCCGCAGCCATTAATGGAGGCAAGCTGTATCAGCCTTATGTAGCGAAGGCCTGGCTAGATCCGGTTACCGGAGAGGCTGTGGAGACCATCGAACCGAAACTGGTGCGCAATGTCATCTCCGAGGAAACCTCGAAGGAGGTCAGGCGTGCGCTTGAGTCCGTAGTGGCCAAAGGAACTGGCCGCAATGCCTATATTGACGGCTATCGAGTCGGCGGCAAGACGGGAACGGCGCAGAAGGTGGTCAATGGCCGATATTCCAAGAGCGAGCATATCGTTTCATTCATCGGATTTGCGCCGGCGGACGATCCTCAGGTGGTCATCTATGCGGCGGTAGACAATCCCAAAGGCCTGCAGTTCGGCGGTTTAATCGCGGCGCCTCTGGTACGCAATATGCTGGAGGACACCTTGCGGTACATGGAGGTTAAGCCGCGCAAGGATCAGATCGAGAAGGAGTACCAATACCTCGATACTCCGCTGGTAGAGGTGCCGAATTTGGTCGGATTGTCCAAATCCGATATTTACCACACGCTACAGTCGAATTTGAACCTGGCGCCTTCCGGCAGCGGAGAGGTTGTCGTCAGTCAGGCGCCCAAGGCCGGAACAAGGATTGAAAGGGGATCGACAGTCAGAGTATACTTATCCGGAGAGGCTAAGGAATAGAAGTCTGAATAAATCGGGAAATGTCAATACTGGATGCATGTGTATCCAGGCGGGAGGAATCGGCATGCAATTGAAGCAATTGACAGAGCTGTTGCTGCTGTCCCGTATCGCGGGCAATCCGGATACGGAATTTACAGGCGTGGAAACAGATTCGCGGAAGGTTCGGCCGGGAGACTTGTTCATATGCATTACCGGTCACCGAACAGACGGGCATGCTTACGCCGCCCAGGCGGAGCAGCAGGGTGCCAGCGCCATCGTTGCAGAAAAGCCGCTGCAAACGTCGCTTCCGGTTCTGTACGTGCCAGACAGCCGATTTGCTATGGCACTGATCGCCACCGCTTTCTATCGGAATCCGAGCCTGGAAATGAAAGTCATTGGGATCACGGGCACAAACGGAAAAACCACCACGACTTATATATTGGAGAAAATTTTGCGGGATCATCATTTCCGAACAGGGCTCATGGGTACGATCGCTATGAAGATCGGCGACCAGGAATACGAAGTGAAGAATACGACACAGGAAGCGCTAGAGCTGCAAAGGCATTTTCGCGAGATGCGCAATGTCGGCACAGATTACTGTGTGATGGAAGTGTCGAGTCATGCGCTGGAGCAAGGCCGGGTTCGGGGGTGCCGATTCCGTACAGCCATTTTCACGAATTTGTCGCAGGACCATCTGGATTACCATCTGACGATGGCGAACTATAAGGCTGCAAAAGGACTGCTGTTCTCAAGAATGGGCAATACGTTCGATCCGGCGTTCCCCCAGTTTGCGGTGCTGAATGCGGATGATCCGGCTTCTGACACGTATAGGCGGCATACCTCGGCACAGGTCATTACTTACGGGATAGACAATCCCGCTGATGTATGGGCGAGCGACATTCGCATCACCGCGCAGGGCACCTCCTTTCGCATGCGAACGTTTGCTGGCGAGCTGGACCTGAAGCTCAAGCTCATCGGCAAGTTCAGCGTCTATAATGTACTGGCGGCATCTGCAGCCGCATTGGCGGAGGGGGTGCCGCTTTCCCGTATCCAATCGAGCCTCGAGGAAATGACGGGCGTGTCCGGCCGCTTCGAGGCCGTGTACGAAGGGCAGCCGTTTCTGGTTATTGTCGATTACGCGCATACGCCGGACAGTCTGGAAAATGTTCTCGCAACCATCCGCGAGTTTGCCGAGGGCAAGGTGATTACATTGTTCGGCTGCGGAGGCGACCGGGATCGGAGCAAGCGCCCGATAATGGGGAAGATTGCCGGGAACTACAGCGATTATGTCATTGTTACATCCGACAATCCGCGGACAGAGGATCCAGAGGCTATCCTGCGGGACATCGAGCCGGGCGTACGGGAAGCAGGGCTGGAACCGGATCGGTACGAGCTGCTGGCTGACCGCAAGGCGGCCATTCAAAAAGCAGTTGCTCTGGCAAGCCCCAAAGATGTAGTATTGATTGCGGGAAAGGGCCATGAGACGTATCAGGAAATCGGGGTAACCCGTTACGATTTCGATGATCGGCTGGTTGCCAAGAATGCCATAAGGAGTTTGGGACATTGATTCAAAGGACGCTTAAGGAAATTGCCTCGATGATCGCTGGCGCCTCGGCTGCCGATGAAGACCAAGCGGTACGGATTGCCGGAGTATCGATTGATTCGCGCTCGATTGAGAAGGGGAATCTGTTCATCCCGCTTGTCGGCGCGAACGCGGATGGTCATCAATTCGCAGAGAGCGCATTGCAGCACGGGGCTGCGGCTGCACTCTGGCAGCGCGACCACGGCACGCCTCCCGCCGGGCCGGTTGTGCTTGTGGATGATGCGCTGCTGGCCATGCAGCAGCTTGCTTCCTCTTACCGCGATCAGACTGCCGCGAGAGTAGTGGCGGTGACAGGAAGCAATGGCAAGACCACGACGAAGGATCTGGTTGCCTCAGTATTGGCAACCACGTACAAAGTGCACAAGACAGAGGGGAATTATAACAGCCACATTGGGTTGCCGCTGACCTTGCTCTCCATGCCGGAGACGACGGAAATGGCTGTGCTCGAAATGGGCATGCGCGGTCGTGGAGAAATCGCATTGCTCAGCCGGCTGGCGAAGCCGGAGGTGGCCGTCATTACCAATGTGGGGGAAGCACATCTGGAGCAGCTGGGCTCCAGAGAAGAGATTGCAAGAGCGAAGCTTGAGATCGTATACGGCCTTGCCGCTGACGGCTTGTTTCTATATAACGGGGATGATCCGCTCTTGATACGAGAGTTTGAGCAATTGCTGCAGTCGCCTCCGCCGGATGTGTCGGGGGATCAATGGAAGCTGCTGCGCTTCGGCGAGCAGAGCAGCAACGATCTGTATCCGGAGGGGATGATGACAGACGGCACCGCCACACACTTCTCCATGAACACGATTCACTCCACCTCCTTTACGATTCCGCTTCTCGGACGACACAATGTGGTCAATGCGCTGGCGGCGGTCGCAGTAGCCAAGTACATGGGGGTCAGCACGAAGGATGTGCGCAGCGGATTGGCGCAAGCCAAGCTGTCCGGCATGCGGATCGAAATGACTCGGTCTGCCGGAGGCTACACACTGCTGAATGACGCGTATAATGCCAGCCCTGCGTCTATGAAAGCCGCATTGACGCTGCTGGCTGAACTGCGCGGATATAAACGGAAAATCGCGGTATTGGGCGATATGCTGGAGCTGGGCCCGGAGCAAGCGGACTTTCATCGCGATATCGGCGAGGCGCTGGATCCGGTCCATATTGATTATGTGTACACATACGGAGAGCTTGGCGAGCATATCGCGGCAGGCGCTCTGAGCCATTACAACCCGCAGCACGTGCAAGCATTCCGGGACAAAGAGAAGCTCATCGCGGCGCTTAAGCAGCTCGTCCGCCCAGACGACATCATTTTGATTAAAGGCTCCAGGGGGATGAAGCTGGAAGTAGTTGCGGATGCGCTGCAGTAAGGAGGTGACGGCATGGAATTGACAGCGGTATTGATTACGATGGGCGTTTCGTTTTTGCTGGCGGTCATTCTGGGACCGTTGTTTATCCCGCTCTTGCGCCGTCTGAAATTCGGTCAGCATATCCGCGAAGATGGCCCGCAGGGACATCAGAAGAAGAAAGGTACGCCCACTATGGGCGGAACGATTATTTTGCTGGCGCTTTCGCTGGCTTTCTTGCGGTTTGCCGACGACTATTCCCTGAAATTTTACGTATTGATGATTGCCGTGCTTGGGTTCGGGCTCGTTGGTTTTTTGGATGATTATATAAAAATTGTGTTCAAGCGGAACCTGGGACTGACCGCCAGACAGAAGCTGTTCGGTCAGCTGCTCGTATCGGTTATCATATGTGTGCTGCTGTATCAGATGGGCCACTCGACCGATTTGCCGATTCCCGGAACGAATGTATCTATCCCGCTATCGTGGTTCTATTATGTGCTCGTCATCCTGATGTTTCTGGCTACGACGAATGCAGTCAACATCACAGACGGTCTCGACGGCCTGTTGGCAGGTACGAGCGCGATCGCATTTGGCGCTTTCGCCGTTATTGCGCTTGTGGGCACGGAGCATGAGGCCGGATTTTTCAGTGCGGCGATGATTGGGGCCGTGTTGGGATTTCTGGTATTTAACGCGCATCCCGCCAAGGTGTTTATGGGCGATACGGGCTCGCTGGGCATTGGCGGCGGGCTGGCTGCTGTCGCGATACTGACGAAGACAGAAATCTTGCTGATTGTTATAGGCGGCGTGTTCGTGCTCGAAATGCTGTCTGTCATCCTGCAGGTGATTTCTTTCAAAACGAGAGGCAAGCGCATTTTCAAAATGAGTCCGATTCACCATCATTTCGAATTAAGCGGCTGGACGGAATGGCGCGTCGTCCTGACGCTGTGGATTGTCGGTTTGATCTTCGCCGGCTTAGGACTATTTCTTCATGAGGGGTTGTAAGATATGACCGTACATCCAAGCAAATACCGGGGAAAGGAAGTGATTATCCTCGGTCTGGCGAGAAGTGGACAGGCTGTTGCCAAGCTGTTCCACGAGGCGGGCGCTCAAGTTGTGGTCAATGACCGCAAGCCGCGTGAGGAAAGCCCGGAAGCAGCCTCGCTGGAAGCGCTCGGCATCCGCGTCATCTGCGGGGGGCATCCTGATAACCTGGTGAAGGCGAGCACTGCGCTGCTCATTAAAAATCCGGGCATTCCTTACCATGCGGAGCCTGTCAGGCAGGCTATGACGCTGGGTGTGCCTGTTGTGACTGAAGTGGAAGTCGCCTATGAGCTGAGCGAGGTGCCCATTATCGGCATTACCGGCTCGAATGGCAAGACCACGACGACATCCTGGATCGGACATGTGCTCCGCAAGGCGGGGCTGTCGCCTGTGGTTGCCGGCAATATCGGCACGCCTCTATGCGAGGCCGTAATCAGCGATGAGGCGAAGAAGGCCGGTTGGCTTGTCGTGGAGCTGAGCAGTTTTCAGTTGAAGGGCACCTCGGCCTTCCGGCCGCGCATTGCCTGTGTGCTGAATCTGTACGAGACACATCTGGACTATCATGGCACGATGGAGGATTATGGCGGCTCGAAGGCAAAGCTGATCGTCAATATGGAAGAGACCGACTGCGCGGTACTGAATGCAGACGATTCGTTCTGCCGTTTGCTGGCGGGCAAGACCCGCGCCCGGAAGCTCCTTTTCTCCAGCCGGCAATCCTTGGAGCAAGGCGTTTATGTGCAGAAGGATGAGGAAGACGGTCCAGTGATTGTGCATCGCCATCCTTCAGGCGCTGTGGAGCGAATAGTGCCTGTCAGCGCACTGGGAATTCCGGGATCGCACAATGTGGAGAATGCGCTGGCGGCAACGGCCGTATGTTTGGCCGCAGGTGTGGACGTGGCAACCATCGCGGAAGGGCTGTCGGATTTTCGCGGGGTAGAGCATCGAACCGAAGTCGTTGCGGAGAAGGATAAAATCCTATTCATCAATGATTCCAAGGCTACCAACCCGACAGCCACCGGCAAGGGCTTGGATGCTTTCGATCGGCCGGTCGTCCTGATTGCCGGGGGGCTGGACAGGGGGTCTGATTATATGGAGCTGCTGCCCTACTTTGCCGGCAAGGTCAAAGGTGTGGTAGCCTTAGGCGAGACAAGATATAAAATCAAGCGCGTGGCGGAAAAAGCGGGACTGCGCCAGATCAAAATCGTCGATACTGGTAAGGAAGATGCTCCCGGAGCGCTGCAGCAGGCTGTAGCGGAAGCTTATCGTATGGCTTCAGAGGGAGATATCGTGCTGCTTTCTCCGGCGTGCGCGAGCTGGGACATGTTCCCCTCGTATGAAGAGCGTGGACGCATTTTTAAGGAAGCGGTGCATACCCTTTAATGAGGGGTAACCAAGCCTTGCTTTTCCGAATTTAGGCGCGGCTGCCCCGAATTGAAGATGAAGGGGTGTCGCAAGCATGGGCAAAGGTCGCACCGCGCCAGATTTCCTCATGATCTTATCCACGCTGGCGCTGCTGGCTATTGGCATAGTGATGGTTTACAGCGCAAGTGCGGTAACGGCGTTTCATGACTACGGGGATTCGTTTTACTATTTGAAGCGCCAATTAATCTTCGCTTTACTCGGTTTGGTTGCGATGTACTTTACGATGAATACAGATTACTGGGTTTGGAAGAAATTCTCCAAAGCCGGACTGATTGCGTGCTTTGCCTTGCTGGTAATCGTGCTGGTGCCCGGAGTCGGCGTAGTGCGCGGCGGCGCGCGCAGCTGGCTGGGCATTGGCTCGCTCGGCATTCAGCCTTCCGAATTTATGAAGCTAGCCATGATCTTGTTTTTGGCGAAGCTGCTGTCAGAGCAGCAGGGGAAGATTACGCAATTTACCCAGGGACTTCTGCCTCCCTTGGCGTTGGTAGGAGCGGCTTTCGGCCTGATTATGCTCCAGCCTGATCTGGGAACAGGAGCTGTGCTGGTCGGTGCTTCCATGCTTGTGATTTTCGTTGCGGGGGCTCGCCTGTCGCATATTGCCTGGCTGGGCGCTGTCGGGTTAGCCGGGATGGTTGCTCTTATTGCAGCCGCCCCGTATCGGCTGAAGCGGATTACCGCTTTTCTCGATCCTTGGCAGGACCCGCTCGGCGCGGGCTATCAGGCGATCCAATCCCTGTATGCGATTGGACCCGGCCAGCTTGTTGGACTCGGGCTCGGCATGAGTCGTCAGAAGTACAATTACTTGCCTGAACCGCAAACGGATTTTATCTTTTCGATCATAGCAGAAGAATTAGGCTTTCTTGGCGGTGCAACGGTCTTGCTCTTGTTCACTTTGCTGATATGGAGAGGGTACAGGACGGCGCTGACAGCACCGGATACATTCGGCAGCTTTCTGGCAGCAGGGATTACCTCCATCGTCGCCGTGCAGGTCGTCATCAATATTGGCGTCGTTATCGGCATGATGCCGGTTACGGGCATCACGCTGCCGCTAATCAGCGCGGGCGGCTCCTCGCTTACATTAATGCTGACTGCCTTGGGTCTACTTCTGAATATATCTCGATACGCGAGGTGATACGAGCATGCGGATCGTCTTGACAGGCGGCGGCACCGGCGGACATATATACCCCGCGCTGGCCATAGCCAGGCATTGCCTGCAGCGCAAGCCGTCCTGCGAGTTTTTATACATAGGCTCAAATCGGGGCTTGGAGAAGGATATTGTCCCGCAGGCAGGATTTCGCTTCGAATCGGTGGAGATTTCGGGCTTTCGCCGGAAGCTGTCCCTCGATAACCTGAAGACCGTGATCCGGTTTTGGCAAGCAGTCGGCCGGAGCAAGAAGCTGCTTCGGGAGTTTCAGCCAGATGTGGTGGTCGGCACCGGCGGTTACGTGTGCGGACCGGTAATCTACGCCGCCGCCAAGCTCGGCATACCGACCCTGCTGCACGAGCAAAACGCCGTGCCTGGCCTGACGAATCGCTTTCTTAGCGCCAGGGCTACAGTGGTGGCGGTCAGCTTCCCCGGCAATGAAAGCGCGTTTCCGAAGGCGAAGAAGGCCGTTTACACCGGAAATCCTCGCGCCACGGAGGTCACAGGCGCCGATCCTGCAGCGGGGAGAAGCAGTCTCGGACTGGATAGCGACACGCCATTGGTTGTAGTCGTTGGCGGCAGCGGAGGCGCCCGATCCATTAACACTTGCATGGCGGAAATGGCGGATCGCGTACGCGAGCTGCCGGGCACTCATTTCTTGTTTATAACCGGCAAGGCCTATTATGACAATACCGCGGCGCGAATTGCGGAGCTTGGCGAGCAGCCGAACAACTTGACAGTTGTGCCGTATGTGGACCGCATGCCGGATATTTTGGCCGCGACATCGCTGATCGTTACCCGCTCCGGCGCTTCCTTTATGGCGGAAATTACCGCACTGGGAATCCCGTCGGTCCAAATCCCGTCGCCCTATGTGACCAACAATCATCAGGAAGCGAATGCCCGAAGCTTGCAGCAGGGCGATGCAGCGGAAGTGATCCTGGAAAGCGAGCTGACTGGAGAGCGCTTATTCGACCAAATCCGCAAGCTGATAGAAGATCCCATTCGGCGTGAATATATGGCCGGCCAAGCGAAGAAATTCGGGCAGCCCGACGCTGCGGAGCGGATTTATCAGCATTTGCTGGCGATCACTGCAAAGCCCGCCCGATAAAGGCGACTTTACGGAGTTCCTTGGGAGGAAGTCCTCCTTGGAACATTGGGCCTTTGTCACATCGCTCGCCTCTTGTTCATAAACTGTGTGTATCCGGTGCGAATGAGCGCCCAAGGTTGCTGGCGAACATTCGTCGCCCCGGTGCGAATGAGCGCTCGAAGTGGAGGGCGGCACATTCGTCACCCCGGTGCGAATGAGCGCTCGAGTGTAGGGCGGCACATTCGTCGCCCCGGAGCGAATGAGCGTCCGAAGTGGAGGGCGAACATTCGTCACCCCGGTGCGAATGAGCGCCCGAGTGTAGGGCAGCACAATCGTCACCAACGGTTGAAAGTAGAGACATAGTCTCTTTTCAGCCACTAATCGTTGAAGACTCCCAACAGGCCGTACTTTAACGGAAATAAGAGACGTTAATTAGCTGTTTTGGAGCCATTTTGCATTCTAACGGAACTAGGCGCTCTAATTTGACGAGAATGCTTGTGAGCAAGCATCATTTCACTAAAATAACGGCTACCAGTTCCGTTAGAATAAAATGAGTGATGAAAATCGGCAAATAACGACCGATATTTCCGTTAGAGGAAATGGGACTGTACGGGAAAGTCTGATCGTATAGAACGGCTGAGCCGAACGCAGGCAATCCGTTCTTCCACGGGTGAAATGAGCAATCACTCGTCGCCCCGGTGCGAATGAACGCCTGAAGTGGAGGGCGAACATTCGTCACCCGAAGGCACTCCCTGCGGGGAGTTCTTCATTAACAGCGACCATTAAAACCGTAAGAACCTTGGTTCTACAAAGGAGGTTCCTTCATGAACGCTTGCATCACCGAGCTTAAAGAGGCGCACATCGGCCGAGTGCTCGCAAATGAGCCGATGGCCGATTATACGACCTGGAAGATCGGCGGCCCCGCGGATGTGCTGATCGTGCCGGACGGAAAAGCCGAGCTAATGGAGGCGATGCGCATTCTATACAGGCACAAGATGCCCTGGATGCTGCTGGGACGCGGCTCCAATCTGCTCGTATCCGACAAAGGAATTAGAGGGGCCGTGATCAAGCTCGGGCCGGCATTTGAACAGCTGCGTTATGAGGGGGATCTTGTTTATGTCGGAGGCGCCTACTCATTTATCAAGCTATCGGTGATGACCGGCAAGCAGGGACTGACCGGGCTGGAATACGCGGGCGGTATTCCGGGAACGGTGGGAGGAGCCGTTTACATGAACGCAGGAGCTCACGGTTCGGATGTGTCGCGCATTTTGCAGTCCGCTGAAGTGGTAACCGAAAAAGGGGAATTGGTCAGGATGGACAATGAAGACTTTCAGTTCGCGTACAGATATTCGCGACTGCATGATCACCCCGGCATCGTGACAGAGGCCGTATTCAAGCTTGCGCCTGGAGACCGCAAGGAAATCGCAGCCGCGATGGCTTCCTTCAAGGACCGCCGACTGCGAACGCAGCCGCTCCAAATGGCTTGCGCCGGCAGTGTGTTTCGCAATCCGGAACAGCACTTTGCCGCCAAGCTTATCGAGGAGGCAGGGTTGAAAGGCACGCGCGTCGGGGGAGCGGAAGTTTCGGTTCAGCACGCCAATTTCATCGTAAATACAGGGAACGCCACTGCAGAGGACGTGATCACCCTGATCCGCAACATTCAACACATCGTGAAGGAAAAGGCGCAGGTTGAATTGATTCCAGAGGTGTTGTTCGTGGGTGAGCGTTAACTCGGAGGTGAGACATTGGAAAAACTGGTGATCGAAGGCGGGAAACCTTTAGAGGGAACCGTTCGAATCGACGGAGCGAAAAACGCCGCTTTACCCATTCTGGCTGCAAGTATTTTGGCAAAAGGCATTCATGTCATCGAGAATGTTCCGAATCTCCTGGATATCCGAGTCATGCTGCAAATCTTGGAGGCGCTGGGCTGCGATGCGGACTTCCGCGAGGATAAAGTGGTGCTGAATACGGACGGCGCCAGGGAATTCCACATCCCGGAGCATCTGATGAGCAAGATGCGTTCGTCTATTTTTTTGATGGGGCCGCTGCTCGCCCGATTTGGGCAGGTTCGCGTGTATGAGCCGGGAGGCTGTGCAATCGGATTGCGCAAGATCGATTTGCATCTGCGCGGGCTGGAAGCGCTGGGGGCGGAAATATCGGAGGACGGCGATACGATTGTCTGCAAGGCGGATCGTCTGAGAGGCGCGGACATCATGCTGGATATTCCCAGTGTCGGAGCGACGGAGAATATTATGATGGCTGCGGCAACAGCGGAAGGGATCACTACCTTGCGCAATGCAGCCAGAGAACCGGAAATTGTGGATCTTCAGCATTATTTGAATGCGATGGGCGCAAATGTGCTTGGCTCGGGAACAGACACGATTACAATCAAAGGCGTTGAGTCATTGAAGCCATGCCGTTATCCCATCATCCCGGATCGGATTGTAGCTGGCACCTTGCTGGTTGCCGCAGCAGCAACCAAGGGCAGCGTCACACTGGAAAATGTGAACCCTGCTCATCTTCACGCGGTCATCCATGTATTGCGAAGAGCTGGCGTGAGTCTGCAGGTGGAGGGAAGCAGCATTTCCGTGAACAATGCAGCAAGGCCGAAAGCGATTGAACGAATTGTCACGGCGCCATATCCATCCTTTCCCACCGATATGCAGGCGCAAATTATGGTATTGTTATCCTTAGCGGACGGTTTCAGCATGATGAAGGAAACGGTGTTTGAAGGCAGATTCAAGCATGTAGATGAATTGGTGCGTATGGGTGCTGATATACGTGTGGACATGAATACCGCGTTCATCCGCGGCGTACGGAGGCTGTATGGGGCAACGGTTGAGGCGACCGATTTGCGCGCAGGCGCAGCATTGGTCATTGCCGGACTGGCAGCAACAGGAACGACTGTCGTGGAGCAGATTCATCATATTGACCGAGGTTATGATAGAATAGAACGCATCTTCCAGCATCTTGGCGCCAGCATCGAGCGCTTTGTGGAGGCACCCGCGGTCAAGCATTCCTCTTAATCATTCGACGCCTATCTCCTTCCGGGAAATGCTCGCGTTTCTCCGGAAGGGGTTGTCCGGGCGTTATATGGGCCTAATGACAACGGTCGCTTCTGCTGCGGATCTCGCGAACGAAAGACAAGCCGTGTGCCGGTAGCATCGGCCTGGCGCTTTTCGATCTGACCATTCTGAGCCGGACAATGCCGGTGAGCAAGGGGGAATATAATGGAAAGGAATATCCCAATTCTGAGAGAGAAGAAGTCGCGAAGCAAAGGATCCAAGCGATTGCTGGTCGTTCTATTTCTCTTTTTTATTATTTTATTCATTGTGCTATTTTTTCATTCCTCCCTTAGCAAAATCACCATCATTGAAATTTCCGGCACGTCCTTCACGACGGAAACGGACATTGTCCAAGCGGCGGAAGTGGCCGAGGGAGACCAGTTTCTCGCGGTCAGCGCGGCCAACATGTCACAGCGAATCAAAAAACTGGACGCTGTAGCGGATGCAGAAGTGAGAAAAACATTCCCGGGCAAAATCGAAATCATTGTCGAGGAGCATCCGCATGTGGCCAATGAACGGCTTTCAGACGGACAATGGGCGGCTATTCTGGCGAATGGCTATGCGATCGAGCATTTGACGGTTCAAAGCAGTCCCGCTCACTTGGACAAGCCAGTATTAAGCGGCTGGCAAGGGGAGCCGGAACTCAAAAAAGAGTTGACTGCTGCTCTGGCGGCACTTCCTGTGGAGACGCTGCTGGATGTGTCCGAAATATTGCCGAGCCCGAGCAACTCATATCCTGACCGGATTTTGCTCTATACGCGGAGCGGCCATGAGGTGATCACGACGATTGAAAAGCTGGAAGAGAAGCTCCCATTCTTGACCGGTGTTGTCCATGAGCTCAGGGCGAAGGGGACGGAGAGAGCAAGAATCACGATGCTGGAGGCGATCACTTCGGAAGCTTTGGAAACAGGGCTGGAAGCTGGCGAGGAAAGCGGGCAGCCATAGAGAATGTGCATCTTTGGAACCAAAATGCAATCCATTTTGAAAAGAGACTACTAAATCGTCCGTTTTTTTGATAGAATTGTGTTTATGGCATGAGCCCGTACGTTCATGGTTCTCTCATGCTCTTGCAAACGTGCGTAAATTGTCAATAATCGAAAAAGATTGTAGAAAAAAGAGGGAAACTATTAAGCGTGTGGAATATGTTTTAGAAGATTTGATATATGTGTTCCTGATCGATGTTTGAAACGGGAGGTGCCACAGGTTGAACGGCAACGACATCTTAGTCAGTTTGGATATTGGTTCGTCCAAAGTAAGAGTAATTATCGGCGAGATCAACAACGGGGCGATGAACATTATCGGAGTTGGATCCGCTGATTCTGAAGGCATTCGCAAAGGCGCGATTGTCGACATAGACCAGACCGTCCAGTCCATACGTAGCGCAGTCGACCACGCGGAAAGGATGGTTGGCGTTTCCATATCGGAAGTGCATGTGGGGATAAGCGGCAACCACATTGCGCTGCAATCCAGCCACGGTGTCGTGGCGGTTTCTAATGAGAATCGGGAGATTGGCCAGGAGGACATTGAGCGGGTGCTGCAAGCAGCCAGAGTCATTGCCTTGCCGCCTGAGCGTGAAATCATTGGAGTCGTACCGAAACAGTATGTGGTGGACGGTTTGGAAGAAATTCATGATCCGCGAGGCATGATAGGGGTCCGCCTGGAAGTAGAAGCCACGATTGTAACGGGAGCAAAAACTGCGGTACATAATCTGGTACGCTGTGTGGAGAAGGCCGGATTGGGCGTTTCCGGCTTGATTCTGAACTCGCTTGCTTCCAGTCAGCTGGCACTCTCCAAGGATGAGCGGACTATGGGTACAGTGCTTGTCGATATCGGAGCCGGTGCTACAACCATCTCCATTTTTGATCAAGGTAACTTGACCGCAACTTCTACGCTGCCAATCGGCGGAGAATTTATCACCAACGATATTTCGATCGGCTTGCGCACGCAGACAGACGTTGCCGAGAAGATCAAGCTGAAATACGGATGCGCGATTGTGGCGGATGCTGATCCGGAACAGACCTTCAAAGTGAGCCGAATCGGCAGCAATTCGGACAAGGAGTACACCCAGGTCGATCTGGCGAATATCATCGAACCCCGCGTACAAGAAATATTCCATTTGATTCATAACGAAGTTCAACGTCTCGGGGTTAAAGATCTAGCCGGCGGCTACGTGCTGACGGGCGGTACTGTATCCATGCCCGGAGTTGTCACGATAGGACAAGAGGAGCTGCAAGCGCCTGTGAGAGTGGCTGTGCCTGATTTTATCGGGGTTAGAGACCCGGCCTATATTAACGGAGTAGGCATAATTCAATATGTAACGAAGTACACGAAGGGTTCCTCGCCAAGGTACAGCAAAAAATCGGTCGCCAATAAGATTGGGACGTCTAGCTCAGAAAAGCAAGGGTTTTTCCAAAAACTCAAGAACTGGTTTAAAGAGTTTATCTAAGGGGGAAGCAGGTTATTATGTTAGAATTTGACGTAGAATCGAACCAACTTGCCCAAATAAAAGTCATAGGCGTCGGCGGCGGCGGCAGTAACGCAGTTAACCGGATGATCGACTTTGGTTTGAAGGGCGTAGAATTTATAACGGTCAACACAGATGCGCAAGCGCTAAATATGGCCAAAGCGGGTACAAAGCTGCAGCTGGGCGAAAAGCTGACAAGAGGTTTGGGCGCTGGCGCCAATCCGGAGATTGGCAAGAAAGCGGCAGAAGAGTCTAGAGAATTGATTGCTGAAGCGCTGCAGGGCTCGGACATGGTGTTTGTCACTGCTGGCATGGGCGGCGGCACTGGAACAGGTGCGGCGGCAGTCATCGCCGAAGTTGCGAGAGAGGTTGGCGCTTTGACGGTCGGAGTTGTGACCCGTCCATTCTCCTTCGAGGGACGCAAGCGTGCGACGCAGGCAGAGCAGGGCATTGAGTCGCTGCGCGAGAAGGTCGATACGCTGATCATTATCCCGAACGACCGCTTGCTGGAAATCGTCGACAAGAAGACACCGATGCTGGAGGCGTTCCGCGAAGCGGATAACGTACTGCGTCAGGCCGTACAGGGCATTTCTGACCTGATCGCCGTTCCAGGACTGATCAACCTCGACTTCGCTGATGTGAAGACGATCATGTCCGAACGGGGCTCCGCCCTGATGGGCATTGGCGAAAGCACGGGCGAGAATCGCGCTGCGGAGGCTGCGAAGAAAGCGATTATGAGTCCGCTGTTGGAAACATCAATCGACGGCGCACGCGGGGTCATCATGAATATTACAGGCGGCTCCAACCTGAGCCTGTTCGAAGTGAACGAAGCGGTTGAGCTGGTAACGGCTGCCGCTGATCCGGAAGTAAACATGATCTTCGGCGCGATTATCGACGATGATCTGAAGGATGCGATCAAGGTAACCGTGATCGCTACTGGTTTCGAGCATCGCAAGGGAGATGAGTCCCAGCCTGCCCGCAGGCCGGCATCCTCCGCGGGAAATGCGGAATCGAAGCTCGGTAATCTGAAGCCTTTTGGCACGCAATTTCAGAACGATCAGTTGGATATCCCAACGTTCCTGCGCAATCGCAAGAAAAACCCGGAATAAAAATAAAACATAACAATAAACCAGAATAGAAGGGGAGCTGTCCCGATTGTCGAAGCGTTCGACTATCGCGACGGCTCCTCTTTTTTGCGTGGACAAGTGGTCGGGTTTCGGAAGGATTTCAAATTTTGTGGATGGCTTCTCGACAAAAAAAGAACGGATCGACAGTCAAGTTTAGACAGACTTTGGAATATGGATTAACTATACTGGGAATCACAGCAGGAGCAATGTAAGGCAAGCTCCTCAATCCGCTGCGGGCCATGCTTGCCGAGAGCTTTTGCGTGCTCTGTGGAGGCGCGGCCGCCGCAGCAAGGAAAGGGGAAGAGATCGTGACCGTTTATATCGATCTCGTTTTCCTGAGCAACTTCGTCATCGATGCGGCGCTGATTCAGGCGACCGCATGGACCCGCCGCGTTCATCTGAAACTGTGGCGCATGGCGGCAGCATCAGCGCTAGGCGCGGCTTATGTCTTGGTGCTGTTTATGCCGGGCGCTCAAGTGCTGTTCACTTTTCTGGTGAAAACCTGTGTGTCGTTAATGATGGTGTGGATCGCCTTCGGATTTGGAAGCCTACAGCATTATGTACGCAATTTGGCCGCTTTTTATGTGGTGCATTTTGCGGCAGCCGGCACTTTATTTGCTGTGCACTATATGCTGCTGGATTCCGTAGAGGTACTCCGCAGCTTGGCATTTGCCCAATCAGGCGGCTTGCAATTTACTTTGCAGGTTGGCCTCGCACTCATTATTTTCGGCATTCCGGCTAGCATTTGGCTGTTTCGCACTGTAGTCGCAACAGCGAGTCAGAGTGAACGAATCTCGCAATTTCAAGCGGATGTGGAAGTGCGTGTCGGGGGAAGGACGATCCGCTGCAGAGGTCTGATCGACACCGGAAATCGCCTGTACGAACCGTTGACGAGAACGCCGGTCATGGTCATGCAGGCCGATTTATGGCAGGGGCTTTTGCCCTCATCGTGGCTCGAAGCCGTAAGGAACGGCAAGGCGGATAGCATCTTGGATGAAGAAGAGCCGCCGCCCGGGAATGCAGGGAGCCCGTGCCAGAACCAAGAGGATGAAGCGTTCCGCCAGATGCTGCAGTCTCGGATCCGTTTTGTTCCTTACCGGGGGATTCAGGCGGGCACCCGTTTTATGCTGGCTATCAAGCCGGATCACGTGACAGTCGTGCTTGAAGACGCAGTGCCGATGACGACAACGAAGGCACTGGTTGGGCTGAAGGGAGAAGCAATCAGCTCCGACGGCACTTACCATGCCATTATCCATCCGGATATGGCCCGGCAGGCGGATCAGCCGGCCTCAGGGCGAGCAGGCGTAGTTGCGATGCAAGGCGCCGGACAAAGCAAATCATAGCAGGAGGTTATTCGAAGCGATGTATGTGAAATGGAAACTGGTCATGCAACTTTTTTACTACCGGCTGCTGTTTTTGCTCGGTCTGAAAAGTGAAGAAATTTATTATATCGGCGGCAGTGAAGCGCTTCCGCCTCCACTCAGTCGCGAAGAAGAAGAATATTTGCTGGAGAAGCTCCCATCTGGGGACGCTGCCATTCGCGCCATGTTGATCGAGCGAAATTTACGGCTGGTCGTATACATCGCACGCAAATTTGAAAACACGGGCATCAATATCGAAGATTTGGTATCCATCGGGGCTATCGGTCTGATCAAGGCTGTCAATACATTCGACCCGCAAAAGAAAATCAAGCTGGCTACTTACGCATCGCGCTGCATTGAGAATGAGATCCTCATGTATTTGCGCCGCAACAACAAAATTCGTACAGAGGTTTCGTTTGACGAGCCGCTGAACATCGATTGGGACGGCAATGAGCTTCTATTGTCCGACGTACTGGGGACGGAAAATGACATCATCTATCGCAATATTGAAGAGCAGGTTGACCGCAAGCTGCTGCTGAAGGCGCTGGATAAGCTTTCAGAGCGCGAACGCACGATTATGGAGCTGCGCTTCGGCTTGCAGGACGGAGAGGAAAAGACGCAGAAGGATGTGGCTGATATGCTTGGCATTTCCCAATCCTATATTTCGCGGTTGGAGAAAAGAATAATTAAGCGGTTGCGAAAAGAATTTAACAAAATGGTCTGAAGGTGCTTGCAGGCCGCGTGCGGCTTGGCAGACAGCGTTTTCATCCGCAGCGAGGCAGAAGTGAAAAAAGCCCGCGGCTACGCGGTTTTGCAAGCTTGGGCCGGGACCATGCGGCAAGAATAAAACACCATCCCAAGGAGATACTGTACAGTAATGTTTCTCCATGGGAGGTAATCACATAATGACCCGAAACAAAGTCGAAATCTGCGGAGTGGATACTTCCAAGCTGCCGGTGCTAACGAATGCGGAGATGCGTGAATTATTCGTGGACCTGCAGACCCACAATGAGTCGGCAGCGCGAGAAAAACTTGTAAATGGCAACCTGCGCCTCGTCCTCAGTGTCATCCAGCGATTTAACAACAGGGGCGAATATGTAGACGACCTGTTCCAGGTTGGGTGCATTGGGTTAATGAAAGCCATTGACAACTTTGATTTAAGCCAAAACGTGCGGTTCTCTACATATGCAGTACCGATGATTATCGGTGAAATCCGCCGTTACCTGCGGGACAACAACCCCATCCGCGTATCGCGCTCGCTGCGCGACATTGCTTATAAAGCGCTGCAGGTAAGAGACAACTTGACGAACAAGCATTCCAGGGAACCAACGATTCTGGAAATATCCGAAGCGCTGAATGTGCCTAAGGAGGACGTCGTATTTGCATTGGACGCCATTCAAGACCCGGTTTCCTTGTTTGAGCCGATCTATCATGACGGCGGCGACCCGATCTACGTGATGGATCAGATTAGCGACGACAAAAACAAGGATATTAGCTGGATTGAAGAGATAGCGCTGCGCGAAGCGATGACCAAGCTGGGCAATCGGGAGAAGATGATTTTATCCATGCGCTTCTTTGAAGGCAAGACGCAGATGGAGGTAGCGGATGAGATCGGCATCTCGCAAGCGCAGGTATCGAGACTTGAAAAATCCGCAATCAATCAGATGCAGAAGCATGTAAAAACGACAACTTGATGCAGGGAAAGAACAGCGAACCAGACTTAGGCGGCTAAGTCTGGTTGTTTTTTTATTTAGGGGGCGTTCGAATTCGTATTTCCCCGCGTTGCCGGAATGAGCGAGCCTGGTTATTACCCAATATCATTTATTTGTGGTAGGAAACTCATAGTTTCTCTTGTTCTCGGACGGATTCCGCTTATTTATTACTTAACTGCCATACTTAGTGGAAGTGTGCTTCATACTTATTGGTAAATGGGTAATAAATCGCTGAAAAACGGAGATGATCGCGCTAAAGAAGGTAAAGAACTACTATTAATTTAGCGAAGGAGTATCATTAATCGCCTGTTACCGACTCTCACTGACCGCATATCCTTACAGAGGGAACATGGCAACGTAACAGGGGCAAAATTCGCCAGTAAGCTCAGTTGTACGGGGCAGCTCCTTAGGCTCTGGCAAGGTGCGGGGATTAACTGCGGAGCTTGAATACTTGAGGCAGGATATTTTCATGACACTTTTGCTGGGCGGGCACATATAGTAAGAGTAGCACTTACTTTAACCGTGTGGTGATTCGGCATGAAAATATCTGATTTTCAGACGAAGGACGTCATCAATATCGTGGACGGAAAAAAACTGGGGCAAATATCCGACTTGGAGCTCGACTTGAGGCAAGGGCGGATCGAATCGATAGTGGTGCCGAGCACCGGCAAATTTTTCGGGCTTTTTGGCAGTGCGAGCGAGGTTGTGATTCCGTGGCGCAGCATTGTCAAAATCGGAATGGATGTCGTGCTCGTCAAGCTCGACGATTCGCGCATGTACAGAAACCCGGAGGAGCATGAGACAGGGACGGACGTATACCGGGCTTACAAAACGAACCAATAAGTGAGGGGACGAGGCGCGATCATAATAAGGGAGCACGGACCAATATGATGATCCGAGTCCAAGTGATCATAATAAGGGAGCACGGACCAATATGATGATCCGAGTCCAAGCGATCATAACTAGGGAGCATGAACCAATATGATGATCCGTGTCCACGCGATCATAACTAGGGAATAGTGACCTGCGTTATGATCCGTGCCCCACGCCCCTTTCTATGATACACTGGGAAAGAAGGGAGTCGAATGATGGAGATGGAGCCTTTTATCCGGATGGAGAACGGACAAGCTGCTGCCATGCTTACGATAGAGTCTTGGCGCAGACAGTTTCCGGAGATCCGCGCAGGATTTACTACGAGAATCGGAGGCGTCAGCGAAGCCCCTTATGACAGCTTGAATGGAGGCTTGCATGTGGGTGACGATGCCGGACATGTCCGAACCAACCGCCGGATTATCGCTTCCCTAGCGGGCTTTGCATTCGAGGACTGGACATGTGCGGAACAGGTTCACGGCTCGAACGTTTATCTGGTTCGTGCCGGGGACAGAGGCAAGGGCAGGAATGACCGGTCCGACGCAATCCCGGATGCCGATGCGCTGGTAACCAATGTGCCGGGCGTCATGCTGGCTTCTTTTTATGCGGACTGCGTGCCCCTTTATTTCGTTCACCCTGCCAGCAGGACAGTAGCGCTGGCACATGCGGGCTGGAAGGGCACAGCGCTGCGTATCGCAGAAGAAACCATTCGCGTCCTGCAGGATCAATTCGACTGCGCGCCGGAGTCGCTATATGCAGCGATTGGGCCGTCCATCGGCGGCTGTTGCTACGAGATTGACGGCGAAGTGGCGTCCCGGCTGGCTGCAGCCTTGGCAGGGGAGGCAGCTGTGGCGGATAGCAAGATGGAATGGGAGAATCCTGGCGTCGGATTAAAGGCCGGGAATGACGGCCGTTATGTCGCCGACTTGAAAGAAATCAACCGACAGATTATGATAAAAGCAGGAATTCAGCCGACAAGTATCGAAATAAGCCGATACTGCACCAGCTGTCGCACAGACTTGTTTTACTCCCATCGCAAGGAAAAAGGCAAAACTGGCCGCATGGTGAGCTGGATCGGCTTGAAGGAAGAGGTGGCAGACTAGCGTTGAATTTGCAAAATCGAGTCGAACACGTTTCCGGGCTTGTCGAACAGGCATGTGCCAGATCCGGCCGCAGTAGCGCGGATGTGAACCTCATCGCTGTGACGAAGTATGTGTCGCTGGAAACTGCCAGACAAGTGTTGGACTGCGGTCTCGCACATATTGGCGAAAACCGCTGGCAGGATGCGAGAGACAAGTGGGAGGCGCTGGGCGACAGAGGGACCTGGCATTTTATCGGACATCTGCAGACGAACAAAGTGAAGGAAGTCATCGGACGATTTACATACATCCATTCATTGGACCGCCTCTCGCTGGCCAAGGAATTGGACAAGCGGGCGGAAGCCGGGGACATGACCGTGCGATGTTTTGTTCAAGTGAATGTATCCGGAGAAGAGAGCAAGTACGGGCTGCAGCCGGAGGAGGTTGAGCCCTTTATGCGGGAAATTGCTTCGCTTCGCAACCTGGATGTAGTGGGATTGATGACGATGGCTCCCTATGAAGCGAATCCGGAAGAGACGCGTCCGGTCTTTCGCGGATTGCGGGAGCTGCGCGACGAGCTGAACGGACGAGCGGCGACCCGCGAGCCATTGACTGAATTGTCCATGGGCATGTCCAATGATTTCGAGATAGCCATTGAGGAAGGGGCTACTTGGATTCGGTTGGGCAGCATACTGGTAGGCAGAGAATAGCCGACGAGAGCGACCGAGGGATTAGCGAATCGGCGCGCAGATGCAAAGGAGGGGAAAGGATGGGCGTCATGAACAAATTCATGAATTTTTTAGGGCTGGCTGAGGAGGAAGAGGTTGTACGCCGTGAACGAATTGTGGAGGAAGAGGAGATAGACGAGTATCCGCAGGAACAGAGGAAGAATAAAGGGAATGTGGTAAGCATACATTCACAAAAAAACATTCGTCTGGTCCTGAGCGAGCCCCGTTCCTACGAGGAAACGCAGGAGATCGCGGATCACTTGCGTTCGCGTCGGCCCTGTGTGGTTAATTTGCAGCGCGTTCGGCCGGATATCGCTCTGAGAATTGTCGATTTTTTAAGCGGGACGGTTTATGCTTTGAGCGGTTCTATTTCCAAGGTGGGATCAAATATTTTCTTGTGTACGCCGGACAACGTTGAAATCCACGGTGCCATAACAGAAATGCTGGCAGACCAGACAGAACATACAAATACGAGGTGATAGCAGTTTGGGTTCCATATATGGTTTAGTTGACACATTGTTTCAGATATACCGCTATATGATCATCGGCTATATCTTGCTGTCCTGGATACCAAGTGCGAGAGAAAGCTTTATTGGCGAATTGTTGGGCAGATTTGTCGAGCCCTACCTTGCGCCTTTTCGCAAGGTTATTCCTCCGATCGGCGGCATGATTGACATTTCCCCGATTGTGGCGCTGTTTGCCCTGTTCTTTATCCAATACGGTGTATTTGCTATTTTGAGCATGTTCCTATGAGCAGCAAGTCGAACGATGCGATTTACGAGCACTTCCACCCGGACGAGCGCCACTTTGTAGATCGTGTACAGGAGTGGGTGGAGCGTGCCGGAGATCGGCATGAAACGGTCCGGACGGACTTTTTGGACCCTCGGCAAATTCAAATTGTGCTTGCGCTGGCGAACCGCAACGTCGATGTTGCGGTCGATTTTTTCGGCGGAGCGGAGCGGGCGGAGCGCAAGCGTGCATGGATCGCGCAGGATTATCGTCAGCCGACGCAGGACGATTTCGGCATTGCGCTCATGGCGATTGCTTCGCCTGAGCCGCAATTTGACCAGCTTGATCATGGCGATGTGCTCGGGGCAGTGCTTGGACTCGGTATCAAGCGGGACAAGCTTGGCGACATTCATCTTCACGCGGACCGCTGTCATCTGCTCTGTGCGGAAGAGATGGCGGATTATATCCGCATTCACCTGAATCAGGTTCATCGGCTGAGCGTTACCGCGGACCGAATTCCGCTCGAGCAGCTGGCGCCTGTGGATACGAAGCTCGAGGAGCTTAGCCTGTCCGTCGCTTCCCTGCGGCTGGACGGCATTGTAAGTGATGTCGTTCGCGTCAGCCGGGCAAAGGTGCTGCAGCCGATTAAGGCAGGTCGCTGCAAGGTCAATTGGAAGGTGGAGGAGAATCCTTCTGTGCAGCTTCGAGAAGGGGACGTGGTTTCGCTGAAGGGCTTCGGGCGGTTCCAGGTGCTGTCGATTGACGGCGTGACCAAAAGCGGCAGAATGCGTGTGAAAATCGGAAAATATGTATAAGGTTGCAGGAATTTAGTTAACCCTGTCGAATGGTAGAACATAGCCAAAACAAGTTTGATCAGGAGGTGCCCCAATGCCGCTTACGCCATTGGACATTCACAATAAAGAATTCGCGCGCGGATTCCGTGGTTACGATGAAGACGAGGTCAACGAGTTTCTGGATCAGGTAATCAAGGATTTCGAGGTGCTGATTCGCGACAACAACGATCTGAAGGAGAAAGTGGCAACGCTTCAAGAGAAGCTGGACCATTTCTCCACAATTGAAGATACGCTGAGCAAGACGATCATTGTCGCCCAGGAAACGGCAGACGAAGTGAAGAACAACGCGAAGAAAGAAGCGCAGCTGATCATTAAAGAAGCGGAGAAGAACGCAGACCGCATCATTAACGATGCGCTGGCGAAATCTCGAAAAATTGCGATGGACATGGAAGAGCTGAAGAAGCAGGCTTCGATTTACCGGACTCGCTTCCGTTCGCTCCTGGAAGCACAGATCGAGATGCTTAAGGAAGACGGCTGGGACACGCTGGAGAAGCCGCCGCTTGACAAGCCGCATGCAGTGAATGAATAAGGAGGGAAACTGTCTGTTCCTGGCTTGACCGGGCGAGACGGTTTCTTTTTTTTTTTGTTTTCCGGGATACTTTTGAAGGCGAGAGCCGATTTGGCATCGGTTGCGCTCCGGCTCCGGGAAAGCATCGGGAGTTCTCTTCACATTCGAGGATCGTCTAACGGAAGCAGGCGACGTAAGGACGTCTGTGAGTTCCATGAGAGTGTGAACGACCAGGCAGGCTTTGGCTTGTTTTCATTCGACCGCTTCAGGCCGGATTGAATCCGTCTGCGGAAGAGATGCGTCCCCATGCATCACCGATCTAAAAGCGCAGCTGTAATTTCGCGCGCCGTTGCTCAGCTGTTCATTTGCCCTGATGCATTGGCTCTGATGCATTGACTCTGATGTAATGACGGCAACGGACGGAGGGAGCGTCCGTTCCTTGTAGAAGCCAGGGGCTTATCGCGCTTTTATCCAGCATTGACTCTGTCAGTTGGCATAAGGTATACTGCACTAATAGAAAGATGTTTGCAAAATTGCAGCGTCTGGGATTTCGAAGGAAAGCGATGACTGGGACGAGTACATGGCTGCAGCCGCCACAGCGAGTCAGGGATTGGTGGAAGCCTGATGAGAAGCGGGTCATGGAAGATCACCCAGGAGTGTCGCCTTGAAACGTGCCCGTCACGGAGTAAGGGCAGCCGGGTCATGCCGTTATCCATGTCAGAGTGATTGAAGGCTTCGCAGCAGCGTTAGCGTTGTGGCTTGCAGCAGGCAAGGCGCACAAGACGCCAGAGCCTCGATCAATAGGGTGGTACCGCGAGCAGCCTCTCGTCCCTATGGGATGAGGGTTTTTTTTTGTTGTTTCAAGACAGGAACTCCGACAGGAAAGGAAGAGGAAGATGGAGAAGATGGACTACAGCAAGACGCTTAACCTGCCGCAAACGGATTTCCCTATGCGCGGAAATTTGCCGAAAGCGGAGCCGGACATGCAGGCATGGTGGGAAGAAATCAACATTTATGAGAAGGTGCAGGAGAATCAGAAAGGCAAGCCCAAGTTTATTTTGCATGATGGACCGCCGTATGCGAATGGCGACATTCATATCGGGCACGCCTTGAACAAAATTTTGAAAGACATGATTATCCGCTTCAAGACGATGCAGGGATACGATGCGCCTTATGTGCCAGGCTGGGATACGCACGGCTTGCCGATTGAACAAGCGATTGCCAACAGCGGCAAGGCAGACCGCAAGAAGATGTCCGTTGCCGAATTTCGCGAAGCCTGCAAGCAGTATGCGCTGGATTGGGTAGCCAGACAGAAGGAGCAATTCAAGAGACTCAGTATTCGGGGGGACTTCGATAACCCTTACATCACACTGGAACCGAAGTATGAGGCGCAGCAAATTCGCGTCTTTGGCGAGATGGTGAAGAAGGGATATATCTACAAGGGCCTAAAGCCAGTGTATTGGTCTCCGTCATCGGAAAGCGCACTGGCAGAAGCGGAAATTGAATATAAGGAGAAGCGCTCTCCTTCGATCTACGTGGCGTTTGACGTGCGGGACGGCAAGGGCAAGCTGCCTGCCGATGCGGCACTGGTAATCTGGACGACAACTCCTTGGACGCTGCCGGCGAACCTGGGCATCTCCGTTCATCCGGATTACGAGTATGTGCTCGTCAAGAAAGACGGCAAGACATATGTGTTGGCTGAAGGCTTGCTGGAAACAGCGGCAAAAGAGATCGGCTGGGAGCAACCGGAAGTGGTTGGCAAGGTGAAAGGGGCCGAGCTGGAGGGCGTTCTTTGCCGTCATCCGTTCTATGACCGCGATTCCTTGGTAATGGTCGGCGAGCATGTGACGCTGGATGCCGGTACTGGCTGCGTGCACACGGCGCCCGGACACGGGGAGGAAGACTTTGAGATCGGTGCAAAGTACAAGCTTGGCGTTCTGTGCCCGGTTGACGATCAGGGCAAGTTCACAGCGGAAGCGCCGGGCTTCGAGGGCATCTTCTATGACAAGGCGAACAAGCAAATTACGGAGATGCTAGAGGAAAGCGGTCATTTGCTGAAGCTCGGCTTTATCGACCACCAATACGCGCATGACTGGCGTACGAAGAAGCCGGTCATCTACCGGGCCACCGAGCAGTGGTTTGCCAGTGTGGAGGCGTTCCGCCAGCAAATGCTCGACGAGATCAAGAAGATCAAGTGGACACCGCATTGGGGCGAAGTGCGTCTCCACAATATGATCGCGGACCGCGGCGATTGGTGCATATCCCGCCAGCGCGCATGGGGTGTGCCGATTCCGATTATGTACTGCAGAAGCTGCCAGGAGCCGCTCGTCAATGACGAGACCATTGAGCATGTGGCGAAGCTGTTCGAGCAGGAGGGTTCGGGAGCCTGGTTCATTCGGGAGGAGCATGAGCTGCTGCCGACTGGCACGGTGTGCGCTTCCTGCGGACACAACGAATTCCGCAAGGAAACGGATATCATGGACGTCTGGTTTGACTCCGGTTCCAGCCACAAGGCGGTGCTGGAAACTCGCGAGGAGCTGCAGTGGCCTGCGGACCTATATCTGGAAGGTTCCGACCAATATCGGGGCTGGTACAACTCTTCCTTGATCACAAGCGTGGCCATTACGGGCCAGGCACCGTACAAAGGCATTCTCAGCCACGGCTTCACTCTGGATGGAGAAGGCCGCAAAATGTCCAAGTCGCTCGGCAATACGATTGATCCGAACAAGGTGTGCAATCAGCTGGGAGCGGATATTTTGCGTCTGTGGGTCGCTTCTACGGATTATCAGGCGGACCAGCGCATCTCGGACAATATCTTGTCCCAGACTTCTGAAGTGTATCGGAAAATCCGCAACACGCTCCGCTTTTTGCTAGGCAATCTGACCGGATTTGATCCGGCGAAGGATCAGGTCGATTACCGGGATATGAGCGAGCTGAACCGCTATGCACTAGCGCGTCTGGCAAGCATGATTGAACGGGTCATCCAGGCATATGAGCGGTACGAGTTTCACATGGTGTACCAGGCGGTTCATCATTTCTGCGCGGTAGAGATGAGCGCGTTCTATCTGGATATTCAGAAGGATTGCCTGTACGCAAGCGCGCCGAATGCTGCGGAACGCAAGGAAGTGCAGACTGTACTCTACGAAGCACTGCTTGCGATCACGAAGCTGATTGCTCCGATTCTGCCTCATACAGCCGATGAAGTGTGGCGGGTCGTTCCCGGTGCGGAGGAAATCAGCGTACAGCTGGCAAGCCTGCCGGAAGTGCATAGCGCATGGCGCGACGAACAGCTGGAAGCCCGTTGGTCGTCGTTCATCGATATACGCGATGAAGTGCTGAAAGCACTGGAGCAGGCGCGCAAGGACAAGACTATCGGGAATTCGCTCGGCGCCTCGCTCTGTATATACCCATCTTCCAAGGAGACGGCAGAACTGCTTGGCTCGTTCGAGCGGCTCGATACGTTGTTCATTGTTTCCCGGGTCCATCTGCACGAAGCGAACGAGGAAGCCCCGGCAGAGGCGATGAAGCTGGACGGTCTGGCTGTCCACGTCTTGACGGCCAAGGGCGAGAAGTGCGAGCGCTGCTGGATCGTAACCAAGGAGGTCGGCACCAACGCCAATCACCCAACCTTGTGCAGCCGCTGCGCGTCTGTCGTGGACCAGCTGTAAGAAAAGGTACGGATGGTGCTAATGAACAAGGCCTTTCCGGGATATATTAGCATACAAGAACGAAAACGAGCTTGAGCCTTCAAGCTCGTTCTCTGCTTCTTGGGGGGAGTATGATGAATCACTCGGATTCCGAAAAGCCTTGGACAGCAACATTAGCCGCCATAGAGGCGCGTGTCGAAAAAATGGCGATTCAATTGGAAAAGACCGAAATTGCCGATTATGTGGAGCTGATGAATCGCCCCGGCAGGCTGCTGTTTCGCAACCTGCTCGCAGGAATCGCCAGAGGCGTTGGCGTAGCCATCGGCTTTACGGTTTTTATGATTTCACTTCTTTATTTTTTGCGCGCGCTGGGTGCGCTGAACATTCCGATCGTCGGCGATTATATTGCAGACATCATTGAAATTGTTCAGCATCAGCTCGAAGGGCGAAGAGGGTATTATTAGGACAACTCATCCGCCTGCATATCGGCCTCCAAATCGTGGTCGCCCTCTTGATTCTCCATATAGGACCGATACTCGGCATTGCGTACAACCGTGATATGGCGGCCTGTAATATCCGTAGCCAGGAAGCTTTCAATCGCTTCCACATAGCCGTCATGGTCCGTTTCTTCAAATTCGGCTTCATCGTAATCGCCCATATTGCGATTTTCCGCCAGGGCGGGGCTTGTCGAGGTACCCCATTCCGATACGATTTGCCAGGCGTCCTCGCCGTCGAATTGGGTTTGGTCTTCGCGCTCATCGAGGCTGGTACGGCCGAACGGCGGCTGCAGGAAAGTTTCTTCTACCGGTCTTCGCAGCGAGGCTTCATCTTCGGCGTGCTGCACGCAGAACCGCGTTGACGGCACTGCCTGCAAACGTTCATAAGGGATCTTCTTTCCGCATGCAACGCAAGTTCCGTATGTGCCGGCATCCATGCGTTCCAGCGACTCCAAGACGGCGATCCGATGCAGTTCTGCATGCTCGTTCAGGGCAAGATCTTTTTCCCGTTCGTACAGTTCGCTTGCCATATCGCCGGGATGATTATCGTAAGCAGACAGCTCTTGGGAAATGTTCTGAGCATGTCCCATCCCGAAATGGTCGCTGCTGGTCAGCAGATTCTCGGCCTCGCGCAATTCCCTGTTCAGCTCGCTGCGCAAATGCTCGATCTGTTGTCTCGTCAAGTGGGGCATTGTAAGCTCAGCTCCTTTCGATCCTCATGGATAGCTTTCTCGCCGGACGGATTTTTTACAGCGGTAATTCCTTGTATGCAAGCCATCGCAAGCCTTCTATGGCGAGGGACGTGGACGAAGCTGAACAGGCTGTGATACAATGGGCGATGGAACAGGAGGCGACCGGTAGTGAAAAAATGGGTATGGATAATCGCAGCGTTCATATTTGCCATAGATCAGCTGACGAAATGGATCATCAAGGAGACGATGGTGATTGGGGAGCGGATTTCGGTCATTGGCGATTTCTTTTCTCTAACTTCTCACCGCAACAGAGGCGCTGCGTTCGGCATATTACAGGATCAGCGATGGTTTTTTCTGATCGCGACGGTCATCATTGTAGCTGGCGTGATCTGGTATATGCTGAAGAGCGTTTCGCAAGGAAAGCGGCTTCTGCCGATTGCCTTGTCGCTTGTATTGGGCGGCGCGCTGGGCAACTTTATTGATCGGCTGCTGGCAGGGGAAGTCGTTGACTTTTTCCAATTCCGATTTATGTTTGATCTGCTTGGGAAAGCTGTGGATTATACGTATCCGATATTCAACGTCGCGGATGCAGCGATTGTGGTGGGCGTTGCCCTTATTTTCGTTGACGCGATATTGGAATGGCGCAATGAAGGAAAGGAACTGAAGCACGATGGATGAGCAAGAACTGGAAAGCTATGCCTGGGATGCAGCAGAGGAAGAAGCGGGCGAGCGCATCGACAAGATCATCGCTTCGAGACTCGATGATCGCACTTCGCGTTCACAGGTACAGCAATGGATTAAAGAAGGGGCCGTTACCGTTCATGGTCAGCCGGTCAAGAGCAACTACAAGCTTGCGCCGGGTGACGTGATTGAGGTCGTCGTGCCGGAGCCTGAGGGAATAGAAGCGGAGCCGGAGAACATTCCGCTGCAAATCGCCTATGAAGACAGCGATGTGATCGTTGTGAACAAGCCGCGCGGCATGGTGGTTCATCCGTCGTACGGACATCCTCGCGGCACACTGGTCAATGCCTTGCTTCATCATTGCAAGGATTTGTCCGGCATTGGAGGCGTAATGCGGCCCGGCATCGTTCACCGGATTGACAAGGACACCTCCGGCTTGATTATGGTGGCCAAGAATGATCAGGCGCATGCCTCGCTGTCCGCTCAATTGAAGGAGCACTCGGTCGTCCGCAAATATTATGCGATCGTGCACGGCGTATTGCCGCACAAGGAAGGGACCATAGACGCGCCGATCGGCCGATCCAGTGAAGACCGCAAGCTGTATCGGGTAACGGAAAAAAACGCGAAGCATGCCGTGACACATTTCGTCGTTGCCGAGCAGTTCGCCGAATACGCGCTGCTGGAGCTTCAGCTGGAGACAGGGAGAACCCATCAGATTCGCGTACATATGAAGTTTATCGGTCATCCGCTTGTCGGCGATCCGGTATACGGGCGCAGCAAAGGGCTGAAAATGGACGGTCAGGCGCTGCATGCAGCCGTCCTGGGCTTCAAGCATCCTGTCAGCGGAGAGTATTTGGAATTTCAGGCGGACATGCCTGGGGACATGGAGCAATTGCTTCACATATTGAGAACCGGGTGACGGGTAAGGTATAATGCAGGTATCATGTTTGATGAGGAGGAGTACATAGCAATGGATCACACAATGGACCAAACGATGGAAGTCATTAATTTAATCAAGAACAGCAAAAAAACAACACCGGTCAAGGTATACTACACAGGGACCGTACCGCAATCGGATAAAGTCAAGGTATTCGACTTCGGCGGCGGCGGCGTGCTGATGGGCGATTGGGCTGAAGTACAGGCGCTGCTGGAAGCCGCAGGCTCCTCCGTACAACAGGTGGAAATTGAATCGGACCGCCGCAACTCGGCTATCCCGTTGCTTGACATGAAGGGCATTAACGCGCGTATCGAGCCGGGTGCCATCATTCGCGACAAGGTGGAAATCGGTGACAATGCGGTCATCATGATGGGGGCGGTCATCAATATCGGCTGCAATATCGGCGAAGGCACCATGATCGATATGAACGCCACGCTAGGCGGCCGAGTGCAGGTCGGCAAGATGTGTCACATCGGCGCCGGCGCTGTGTTGGCGGGTGTCATTGAACCGCCTTCCGCGCAGCCTGTCACGGTTGAAGATGATGTTGTCATTGGCGCCAACGCCGTAGTGCTGGAAGGCGTGCGCATTGGCAAGGGCTCTGTTGTTGCAGCCGGCGCTGTGGTGATCGAGGATGTGCCTGAGAATTCGGTTGTTGCAGGCATACCGGCGAAGGTGATTAAGACCGTTGATGACAAGACAAAGTCCAAGACGATGCTCATCGAAGGCCTGCGCAACTTGAAGTAATGTGCTGGTATGGATTGCGCAATGGACAGGGCATCCATGGCTGACCCTGTGCACAAGGTTATATATTGTGGAATCCTATACGCGGGCCGCTCTCTTATCAGAAGAAAGCGGCCCTTTCTCATGTAAGCTTCTTGTAAGCTTTCGCGAGGCGATCCGGCGCTATTATTCAGGGGGATAGAGTTATGCAATTTACGATGGGGAGGACATAGCATGGGAAGCGCCTATATTGACATACGCAGAAAGCTGCATCAAATTCCGGAGCCTGGCTTTGAAGAATTCAAGACACAAGCGTTCGTGCTGGATTTTCTCGGCAAATTGCCCCAAGAGCATCTCGAGGTGCAAACATGGCGAACGGGCGTGCTGGCACGAATTCGCGGAACCCGAAGCGGCGACAGGCAAATCCTGGCCTACCGCGCCGATATAGACGGACTGCCGATCGAAGAAGAGACCTCGTATTCCTTCCGCTCGCAGCATCCCGGATTTATGCATGCATGCGGCCATGACATCCACACGACGGTCGCGCTCGGTGTGGCGGAGCACTTCGCGAATCACCCGCTGGAGGACGATGTGCTCGTCGTGTTTCAGCCGGCGGAGGAAGGCCCAGGAGGGGCCGCGCCTATGATGGCGAGCGAACAATTCGCCGCGTGGCGCCCCGATTTCATTATGGCGCTGCATATTGCTCCGGAATATCCGGTCGGCACAGTGGCGACTCGTCCGGGCATCTTGTTCGCCAACACGTCAGAGCTTTTTATAGACGTCATCGGCACAGGTGGCCATGCGGCATTCCCGCATCAGGCGAACGATGCGATGGTGGCGGCGGCCAGCTTGATTATGCAGCTCCAATCCATCGTGTCGCGCAATGTGAACCCGCTGGATTCGGCTGTCGTGACGCTGGGCAAGATTACGGGGGGCGTCCGGCAAAATGTCATCGCCGAGCGAGTGCGTCTGGAGGGTACCATTCGCACGCTTTCCGAACAGGCGATGGATGAAGTGAAGGCGCGGGTCGAAGCCATGCTGCGCGGGCTCGAAGCCGGTTATGGCGTTCGCACGGAGCTGGACTATGGCTCCAATTATCATCAAGTCTACAATTCCCGCGAGGAGACGGTCCAATTCATGAATTGGGTGCGGGAGAGCGGATCGGCTGAATTGATTGCATGCAGGGAAGCAATGACGGGCGAAGACTTTGGCTACTTTCTGAAGGAAATCCCCGGCTTCATGTTCTGGCTGGGTGTCGATACGCCATATGGTCTGCATCACAGCAAGATAGAGCCGAGCGAGGATGCGATTGACGTGGCGATTTCACTCGTAACCCGGTATTTGTCCGCCAAGTCCGCCAGCGGGGGAAAGGCAGAGTCATAATATCGCCAATCGGCAGGCGCTATTCACAATTGAAGGCTTGGGATGGCAAATCCCCTATATGCATGTGCCCCAATTGTTTCTCATTCGAAACGATTGGGGCACGAAACGTAAAGCGGACGGTTATAGTTTCTGAATAAAAGCTGCAAGGCGATCGAGTGCCGTTTCAAGCGTCTCCAGTCCGCTCGCATAGGAGATGCGTATGAAACCGTCGCCGAACGGGTTAAATGCGTTACCCGGGACGACCGCCACATGCTGTTCATCCAACAGTCTGTACGCGAAGGACTCGGCATCCAGGCCGAACTTCGCGATGGACGGGAAGATGTAGAACGCTCCTTGCGGCTTGATCGTATCGATACCCATCTGGATTAACCGTTCATACACATAATCCCTTCGCTCCCGGTATGCTTCCCGCATCGGAGCGGCATCATTGCGCCCGGTCGTTACGGCCGCCAGCGCGGCATGCTGGCTAATTGAGCTGGCGCAGGTGACATTGTATTGATGCACCTTGACCATATGCTTCGTCAGATAGGCCGGCGCGAATGTGAATCCGATACGCCATCCTGTCATGGAGTGCGATTTGGACAGGCCATTGATTACGATTGTCCGCTCGCGCATGGAAGGGATTGCCGCAATGGACGCATGGGTTCCGTCGAACACCAGCTCGCTGTAAATCTCGTCTGAAAGCACGAATATGTCGCGATTGTCCAATAGCCCGGCAAGCTCCTTCAACTCCTCTTCGGTTAGCAAACAGCCGGTAGGGTTGGACGGAGAAGCCAAGATCACGCAGCGTGTCCGTTCTGTGAGCAGCGGCTCCAGCACCTCTGCTGTCAGCTTGAAGCCGCTGCCGGTTATATCGGCATGGACCGGCACGGCGCCGCACATTCGGATAATCGGCTCGTATCCGGGGTATACCGGCGCTGGCAGCACCACTTCGGAGCCGGGCGTCAGAATGGTGCGCAGCGCGATGTCAAGCGCCTCGCTGGCCCCTGTTGTGACGATACACTCGCTGTCGGGATCGTAGGCAAGGCCGTACTTGTCTTGAAGGAACGAAGCAGCCGCCTGACGCAATGCCGGCATGCCGGCATTCGGCGTATAGACAGTATGTCCGGCATCCATCGCCTGCTTGGCTGCCTCCAAGATATGGGCCGGCGTCGGGAAGTCAGGCTGGCCGAGCGTCAATGACAGCACCTGATCGTATTGGGCAACGCGATTGGCCATTTTGCGGATACCGGATATTTCGATTTCGCGTACTTCCTGACGTATGTGTTGTTCCAGTTTGGCTTTCATATTTAAACACCTCATTTGTTCTCTTCCCGCGCTTGTTGCGCGGCCGTTGCGGATCGCTTTCGCGCATGATAGCGACCGTCGGCCAAGTTCATCTTACCATATCCAATGCCTGGCTGACACGCGATCTTTGCGCAGAAAAAAGAAGTTGACTTCTTTTGTCGAAAGTGGCATAATTCTCTTAAATAGCTTGAACCTTTAATGACAGTCCCGTGAGGCTGGAAAGGTGACCGAACTGAAATATTGGATGCAAAGAACCTGATGGCGTGATGGTATCGCGTTACGGGTTATCTCTGCACACATTCGGCACGCCGACTCCTTGTCCTTTGGGCAGGAGTTTTTTTTGTGGCATTTTCCGGGCCGATGCTCTGGATCAGGAATCCGCTTCGAAGGCTTGGATTCACGTTTGCGGGTAAAAAAGGAGGGGCCTATCATGAACGAGCAAGTGACGATCATGGACGAGACGGCAATTCGCAGAGCGCTCACCCGAATAGCCCACGAGATCCTGGAGAAGAACAAGGGGGTAGACGGCTGCGTTCTGGTCGGGATTCGCACGCGCGGCATCTACTTGGCAAGAAGAATCGCCAAGCGGATTCAGGAGATCGAAGGCATGGACATTGCGGTAGGCGAGCTGGATATCACTCCCTTCCGAGATGATGTGGCAGCAAGCCGCCGCGAGATGCCGCAGCTGGAGCAGCTGCAGGTTCATGACAAGAAAGTGATTGTTTTCGATGATGTGCTGTACACGGGGCGGACTGTCAGAGCCGCTATGGATGCGCTGATGGGATCGGGACGGCCGCGCATGATCCAGCTGGCTGTATTGGTCGACCGGGGACACAGAGAGCTTCCGATTCGCCCGGATTTCATCGGCAAGAACGTTCCTACCTCCAGCGAAGAGCAAATTGAGGTGCACTTGACGGAAGTCGATCAACAAGATCAGGTACTGATAATCAAAAGCAGGGGGGAAGGAGCATGACCATGATGAAAACAGCGTCCGATCGCCACCTGCTGGGGCTGAGAAACTTAAGCGCTGCAGAGATAAGCGCGATTCTGGACAGGGCCGCTTACTGGGAAGAACATCCGGTGAAGGTATCGAACCTGTGCCGGGACCGATTTGTGGCCAATATGTTCTTTGAGAACAGCACGAGAACCCGTTTTTCCTTCGAAGTGGCCGAAAAGCGCCTGGGGGCGGAAGTGCTGAACTTCTCGGCCGCCGTATCCAGCGTGCAAAAGGGAGAATCGATCTACGATACCGTCAAGACGCTCGAATCGATGGGCATCGATGCAGGCATCATCCGGCTCAAGCCGTCGGGGGTCCTGCCGGAACTGGCCGCCAAGATCAAGGTGCCGCTTATTAATGCGGGTGATGGCAACAACGAGCATCCGACGCAGGCGCTGCTGGATCTCTATACGATGCGCAAGCACTTCGGCCATCTGCAGGGATTGACCGTTTCGATTATCGGCGATATCAAGCACAGCAGAGTCGCCCGCTCCAACTTATGGGCGCTGCGGACGCTCGGTGCAAGCGTGAAGTTTTGCGCGCCGGACAATATGCAGGCGCCGGAACTGGCCGAATACGCTCCGTATGTCAGCATAGACGAAGCGCTCAGAGCGGACGTCGTGATGATGCTGCGGGTACAGCTGGAGCGGCACGAGTCCGGCATGATTACCTCGGCGGAAGCGTACCGCGAGCACTATGGTCTGACAGAGGAGCGCGCCGGGCGACTTCAGCCGCATGCGCTTATCATGCATCCCGCGCCAGTGAATCGGGGAGTAGAAATTGACGATTCCGTTGTAGAGCATCCGCAATCGCGGATCTTCGAACAGATCGCGAACGGGGTTCCCATTCGGATGGCTGTTATCGAAAGAGCCTTAACTTGACGAAACTCATGGCTGGAACAAGCGCATTTGGTGGGCGTTTATCATACTAATACCAAGTACAGGAGGTACGGCATGGGGCACTGGATTTTGAACGGGAACGTGTACGACCCTGAAAGCAAACAAATAACGAAACAGCATGTCTTCATCGATAACGGCAAGGTGTCGCGCATTGTGGCGGAAAGCGATCTGCCTGATACGGCTGGCCATGAAGTGACAGAGGCGGCAGGCAAGCTTGTGACGGCGGGGCTGATCGACATGCATGTGCATTTGCGCGAGCCGGGCTTCGAGCATAAGGAAACCATTGCAACAGGAGCCAGGTCGGCGGTCAAAGGCGGCTTCACGACGATCGCCTGCATGCCGAATACCAGACCGGTGATTGACAAGCCGGAGACGCTGGAGTTCGTCTACTCCCAAGCGAAAGCGGCAGGATTGGCCAAGGTGCTGTCTTATGGATGCATTACAAAAAATGAGCTCGGTCGCGAGCTGACCGATTTCTCCGCTCTGAAGCAGGCAGGAGCGATCGGCTTTACGGATGACGGCGTTGGCGTTCAAAATGCGCAAATGATGAAGGACGCCATGAGGCTGGCAGCCAGCCTGGGGCTCCCGATCGTTGCGCACTGCGAGGACGATACGCTAGTGGAGGGCGCCTCCGTAACAGACGGGGCTTTCGCCCGGAAGCACGGGCTGAAAGGCATTCCGAACGAATCCGAAGCGATTCATGTCGGACGCGATGTGCTGCTGGCGGAAGCAACTGGCGTTCACTACCATGTGTGCCATGTCAGCACCGAGCAATCGGTGCGGCTGATCCGTCAAGCGAAGCAAGTGGGCGTTAAAGTGACCGCAGAAGTGTGTCCGCACCATCTGTTGCTGTCTGATGAGGACATACCGGGCATGGATGCGAACTGGAAGATGAATCCGCCGCTGCGCTCGCCGCGGGATGTCAAAGCGATGATTGAAGCGCTGGAGGACGGCACGATCGACATGATCGTTACCGACCATGCTCCGCACAGCGAGGAAGAGAAGGCAAAAGGCATGGATCTTGCCCCGTTCGGCATCGTCGGATTGGAAACAGCCTTCCCGCTGCTGTATACGAAATTTGTGAAGAGCGGACGCTGGACGCTAGGGTTCTTGCTGGATCGCATGACCGTGAAGCCGGCGGATGCATTCGGCCTGCACGCAGGCAGACTGAAGCCGGGAGCAGCGGCTGACGTGACAATCATTGATCTGGATGTTGAGCGCGAAGTGAATCCGGAGCTGTTCGCCTCGAAGGGAAGAAACACCCCCTTCACCGGCTGGAAGCTGAACGGCTGGCCGGTTTGGACAATGGTAGACGGCAAAGTAGTATGGCGGGAATCCAACGAATAGGAGTGAGAAGCATGCAGGCAAGACTGCTATTAGAAGACGGAACATTATTTACGGGCAAAGCATTCGGCAGTGAACAGGAATCGACTGGTGAAGTCGTTTTTAATACAGGAATTACCGGCTATCAGGAAGTATTGTCCGATCCTTCCTACTGCGGCCAAATCGTGACGATGACCTATCCCTTGATCGGCAACTACGGGATCGCACGCGATGATTTCGAAGCGATCCGCCCGTACATTCACGGCTTTGTTGTCCGCGAGCACGAAGAGCTGCCAAGCAACTGGCGTGCGGAATATACGCTGGATGCGCTGTTGAAGGAATACGGCATTCCGGGAATCAGCGGCGTGGACACGCGCATGCTGACCCGCAAAATCCGCCATCACGGAACGATGAAGGGCATCTTGACAACCGCGAACGATCCGATTGAAGCGCTGCAGGAAAGGCTGACAGGTTCTGCTTTGCTGCGTGACCAGGTAAGCCGGGTTTCGACGAAATCGGTATTCGCCGTTTCCGGCAGACAGGAGCGGATTGTTCTCGTCGACTTCGGATCGAAGAGCGGTATCCTTCGCGACTTGACGAAGCGCGGGTGCGACGTCGTGGTTGTGCCGCACGACACAGATGCAGACCAGATTCGACGCCTTCGCCCGGATGGCATACTGCTGTCCAATGGCCCTGGCGACCCGAAGGATGTGCCGCACGCTGTCGAGATGATTCGCCAGCTGCTGGGCGAATTTCCGATCTTCGGCATCTGCCTCGGACACCAGCTGTTCGCGCTGGCTTGCGGCGCCGATACGGAAAAGCTGAAGTTCGGCCATCGCGGCGGCAACCACCCAGTTCTGGATCTGGAAAGCGGACGCTGCTACATCACCTCCCAGAACCACGGCTACACGGTGCTGGAGGCTTCCGTAGAAAAGACCGATCTGAAGATAACGCATATCAACAACAACGACAAGACAATCGAGGGGCTAAAGCATAAAACGCTGCCAGCCTTCTCCGTGCAATACCATCCGGAAGCGGCTCCCGGACCGTTCGATTCGAGCTATTTGTTCGATGAGTTTCTGGAAATGATTCGCACCCACAAGCGCGACCATCCGGCCACAGCCCGCCAAGCGGTTTTTGCCGAAGCGGCGCAAGCGAAACGTTCAAGGGAAGGAGAGCTTGAATATGCCCAAAAATAACAGCCTGAAAAAAATTCTCGTGATTGGCTCCGGTCCGATTGTCATCGGCCAGGCGGCCGAGTTCGATTATGCGGGCACCCAAGCGTGCCAGGCCTTGAAGGAAGAAGGAATCGAGGTCGTCCTGATCAACAGCAATCCGGCTACCATTATGACGGATACGAACATCGCGGACAAAGTATACATTGAACCGATCTCGCTCGATTTTGTCACTCAGGTTATTCGCCAGGAGCGTCCGGACGGCTTGCTGCCTACGCTTGGCGGTCAAACTGGACTGAACATGGCGGTGGAGCTGGCGAAGGCCGGCGTGCTGGAGCGCGAGAATGTGAAGCTTCTCGGGACACAGCTCGACGCGATTGAAAAAGCGGAAGACCGCGATTTGTTCCGCGACTTGATGAACGAGCTGAACCAGCCGATACCGGAAAGCACGATTGTAACGACCGTACCGGAGGCAGTGGAATTCGCGCGCGAGATCGGCTATCCGATTATCATTCGCCCGGCTTACACGCTTGGCGGCACAGGCGGCGGCATTGCGCAAAATGAGGAGGAATTGATTGAATTCGTATCCTCCGGCATTCGCTACAGCCCGATCGGCCAATGTCTGGTTGAGAAGAGCATTGCAGGCATGAAAGAGATTGAATACGAAGTTATGCGGGATGCGAACGACAACTGTATTGTGGTGTGCAACATGGAGAATATCGATCCGGTCGGCGTGCATACCGGCGACAGCATCGTGGTGGCTCCAAGCCAGACGTTGTCAGATCGCGAGTACCAGATGCTGCGCACCGCTTCGCTTGATATTATCAGCGCGCTCAAGATCGAGGGCGGCTGCAATGTGCAGCTGGCGCTCGATCCGCAAAGTTTCCAATATTATGTCATCGAAGTGAACCCGCGGGTCAGCCGTTCCTCGGCATTGGCATCGAAGGCTACCGGCTATCCGATCGCGAAGATGGCCGCGAAGATTGCAATCGGGTATACGCTCGATGAGTTGATCAATCCGGTAACCGGCCAAACCTATGCGATGTTCGAGCCTACACTTGACTATATTGTCAGCAAAATTCCGCGCTGGCCATTCGATAAATTCACTTCCGCCAACCGCAAGCTGGGTACCCAGATGAAAGCGACCGGGGAAGTGATGGCGATCGGCCGCACGTTTGAAGAATCGATTCACAAGGCGATTCGCTCATTGGAAATCGGCGTGCACCGCTTGTATTTGAAAGGCACGGAGGAATTGGACCGGGAGACGTTGGAAGCCCGGTTGGCGAAAGCGGATGACGAGCGGTTGTTCCTGCTCGCGGAAGCGTTCCGCCGCGGCTACAGCGTGCCTCAGCTGTATGAAATCACGAAAATTGACTGGTGGTTCCTTCACAAGTTTGAAGGCATGATCCGTTTCGAAGAGCAGCTGCTTGCGCCAACGCTTGCTGCTGAGGTGCTGTTGGAGGCGAAGCGCAAAGGGTTCACGGACAGAGCGATTGCCGAAATTCGCCAAGCCGCGAATGCGGACCTTTCGCTTACGACAGAGCTTGCAGTGCGCAGCACGCGGCTGGGATACGACATCAAACCGGTTTACAAGATGGTTGACACCTGCGCGGCCGAGTTCGAAGCGTCGACACCGTACTACTATTCGACTTATGAAACAGAGAATGAGGTGCAGGAGACCGAGAAGAAGAAGGTGCTCGTTCTAGGATCGGGACCGATTCGCATCGGGCAGGGGATCGAGTTCGATTACTCCACCGTGCATGCGGTGTGGGCGATTCAGGATGCTGGCTACGAAGCTATCATCGTGAACAACAATCCGGAGACGGTTTCGACCGACTTCAATACGTCGGACCGCCTGTATTTCGAGCCGCTGTTCTTTGAAGATGTGATGAACATTATCGAGCAGGAGCAGCCGATCGGCGTCATTGTCCAGTTCGGCGGCCAAACTGCGATCAACCTGGCGGCCCCGCTTGCCAACGCAGGCGTTACGATTCTTGGCACCAGCCTGGAGAGCATTGACCAGGCGGAGGACCGCAAGAAATTTGAAGCGCTGCTGAGCAGCCTGAATATCGCCCAGCCGCCGGGAAGCACCGTGACCAGTGTAGACGAGGCAGTAGGCACTGCCAGCAAGCTGGGCTATCCGGTGCTCGTTCGCCCATCCTATGTGCTTGGCGGGCGCGCGATGGAAATTGTATACTCTGACGAAGAGCTGCTGAACTACATGGAGCAGGCGGTCAAGATCAACCCGGAGCATCCGGTGCTGATCGACCGTTATATGCTCGGCAAGGAGCTGGAGGTCGATGCCATCTGCGACGGCGAGACTGTCCTGATTCCGGGCATCATGGAGCACGTAGAGCGTGCAGGCGTCCATTCCGGCGACTCGATTGCGGTCTATCCGCCGCAGTCGATTTCGCCAGAAATCAAGGAACAGATCGTGAATATAACGATCGATATTGCAAAGAAGCTGAAAACGGTCGGTTTGGTGAATATCCAATTCGTTGTATTCCAGGGACAGGCATACGTGATCGAGGTGAATCCGCGCTCGTCCCGTACCGTACCGTTCTTGAGCAAGGTGACGAATGTGCCGATGGCGAATGTCGCCACCCGCTTGATTCTGGGCCAGAAGCTGAAGGATCTCGGTTACAGCGAAGGGCTGTGGCGGGAGGATTCATACGTATCCGTGAAGGTTCCCGTGTTCTCCTTCGCCAAGCTGCGTCGAGTGGATACAACGCTCGGACCGGAGATGAAGTCCACTGGCGAGGTTATGGGACGCGATACCAGCTACGCCAAGGCGCTTTACAAAGGATTAATCGGCGCCGGCATGAAGATTCCAACTTCGGGCACGATAATTGCAACGGTTGCGGACAAGGACAAGGAGGAGGCTGTCGGCATCTTGCGCGGCTTCTACAATATGGGCTTCAAGCTGGTCGCAACAGGCGGCACAGCGAAGGCGCTGGAGGAAGCGGGCATGTTCGTGACGCGCGTCAACAAGCTGAGCGAAGGCTCGCCGAACATTCTCGATATGATCCGCACAGGCGGCGCGCAAATCGTGGTGAATACGCTGACCAAGGGCAAGACGCCGCAGCGTGACGGCTTCCGGATTCGCCGGGAGGCGGTGGAAAACGGCATTGTCTGCATGACTTCGCTGGATACGGTCAATGCTCTGCTCACCGTATTGCAAACGATCAATTTCTCTACCCGGCCGATGCCGGTATTCCAATAAGCGTGGCGGGTGCCCTGTCTCCGCGGCGCCGCTCGAAGCCGCATGTCGGCTGCAAGCGGCCCGGGAGTAGGGCACTCCTTACATAAGTGCGAGTTGGCTTGGCGAAATCGGATGAATGGAAGGAGTCGATGGGAACGAATGACGGATACTAGCCGAACACCTCGGGGCCTAGCAGGCGCCGGGACGGAAAACGATGCCGCAAGCCGCATCATGGTAGCGCTCGACTACGGAAGCGCATCGGAAGCGGAAGCCCTGCTTTCCGCCCTGAAGGGCATTCCCTGCTACATGAAGGTGGGCATGCAGCTGTACTTTGCCGAAGGCCCTTCCTTCGTAGAACGGTTGAAGCGGGACGGGTATCGGGTTTTTGTCGATCTGAAGATGCACGATATCCCCAATACGGTCAAAGGCGGTGCCAGGAGCCTCGCTGTCGTCGGAGCGGACATGATCAACGTGCATGCCGCCGGAGGGAAGAAAATGATGGAAGCGGCGCTGGAAGGGGCTGCTTCGGCGAATTCCGCAGGCCATGAGCGGCCGCTGGTCATTGCCGTCACCCAGTTGACGAGCACGGATGCCGTTACAATGAACGAAGAGATCGGCATTCCCGGCTCGGTAGAGGATGCCGTTATCCGCTACGCGAGATTGGCGAAGGAAGCGGGCCTGGACGGCGTCGTTTCGTCCCCATGGGAGGCGGCAAAGGTCAAGGAGGCCTGCGGGGCTTCCTTCGTTACGGTGACTCCGGGCATTCGCCCGGCAGGAACCAGCGTGGATGATCAGGCGCGCATCATGACCCCTGCCCAAGCGCTCGGCGGCGGCTCAGACTACATGGTTATCGGTCGGCCGATTACGGCCCAGCCGGACCCGCGGGCCGCGATGGCACAAATATTGAAGGAGTTGAACCATTTATGACAGAACTTTCTGCTTTGTCGTCTTCCATTGCCCGTTCTTTATTGGATATCGGGGCTGTTCATCTTCGTCCGAACGAACCGTTCACCTGGACATCGGGAATCCAATCGCCCATCTACTGCGACAATCGTCTGACGCTTTCTTATCCGGAAGTGCGCAGCGCTGTCGCAGACGGCTTCTGTCAGGTTATCCGCGATCATTACCCGGATGCGGAAGTCATTGCGGGGACAGCTACGGCCGGCATTCCGCATGCCGCGTGGGTGGCCGACAAGCTCGGGCTGCCCATGATCTATATTCGCGACAAAGCGAAGGGACACGGTCGGCAAAATCAGATCGAGGGCTTGCTGAAGCCGGGACAGAAGACTATCGTGATTGAGGATCTGATCTCAACAGGGGGCAGCTCAATCAAAGCGGCTGAAGCGGCACGGGAAGCCGGCGCCAATGTGCTCGCAGTCGTGGCGATCTTTACGTATCAGTTTGCGAAGGCGGAACGAGGATTCGCGGATGCAGGCATTCCTCTTCACACGCTAAGCAATTATACGGTGTTATGTCAGGAGGCGCTCGCATCGGGGAAGATTCAATCGGAGGATCTGGACATGCTGAGCCGCTGGCGCGAGGAAACAGGAAAGTAACGGAATCTTTCTCAGAGAATAGTCTGTGAAGCTGCCGCTCTTCATTCGGCGGCTTTGTTTTTGTTTCTGAAGCGGATTCCATTGAAATTGACGGCGGATTAAGCAAGAAGCATGACGAAATTCTCATTTTTTCTCATAATCTTGTAACCTTTTCGGGTTCGAATGCGTCTATATATCAGTTAAACATACGAAGCAAGGGGGGGGGAATGGCCATGGCCTGGTTCTGGAAAAAAGGGAAGGCTGCGCAGCCGGCTGAACAGGCAGTTGGCGGCCAGGCAGCAGCAGGCGAAACGGCTGAGGCGGAAGGAGACAGCGCGGAAAGCAGCGTCAAGGCAGCGGCGGCCCCTGCAACAACGGCCAGCAGCGAACCGATCCTGCTCGTGAAGGGCGTGGAGCGAAGCTTTCCCGTCGGCGGACAACAGCTGCACGTGCTTAAGGGAATACATATGGAGCTGCGGGAGCGGCAGCTTGTTATGCTGAAAGGTCGATCGGGTTCGGGCAAAACGACGCTGTTGAATCTGATCGGCGGGCTGGATTTGCCGACCAAGGGCGAGATCATCTTCCGCGATCGTCCGATCCATACATGGAGCGACGATCGGCGCACTCAGATTCGGCGGAAGGAAATTGGCTTCATCTTCCAAAGCTTTGCCTTGATGCCGCTTTTGTCCGCATGGGAGAATGTGGAGCTGTCCTTGCGCATGGCAGGCGTGCCCCGATCGCAATGGAAGGAGCGGGTGAAGCACTGTCTGGAGCTGGTCGGTCTCGGCAAGCGCATGCATCATCGCCCGTATGAAATGTCCGGGGGCGAACAGCAACGCGTAGCCATTGCGAAGGCGATTGCTCACCGTCCGTCGCTCATTCTGGCGGATGAGCCCACGGCAGAGCTGGATTCGCAGATGGGGGCGCAAGTCATGAATGTGTTCCAGGATATCATCCAGACCGAACAAATGACGATCTGTATGACGACACACGATCCGACAATATTGGAGGTAGCTGATCATGTTTACGAAATGGTGGACGGGAAATTTATCTCGGGGTAAGCGCGGCCGGCTCATCAGAGCGACTGCTGTTTTAACTGCGGCAACAGTGTTGGCCAGCGGCTGTGCCTTGCTGCCCGACGAGACGGTGGAGGAGGAAATTCCGAACATCACGGCGCCTAGAATCTCACAAAAGCCGGAATATGAAGTAACAACGAGCACATTGGAGCAGAAAGTCAGCGGTATTGGCAAGATTATGTCCATGAAAGAAGAGACCGTATTTTTCCCTGAAACAGCCTTGTCCGGACAATTGCGCATCAAGGAAATATACGTCAGCACAGGGGATACAGTCACAGAAGGCGACCTTATTGCCGAACTGGAGGTCAAGGAACTGACCGATCAGCTTAGACAGAAGGAGCTGCAGTTCAAGCGGCGGGAGCTGGAGATGAAGCAGACGCTGCGCAACCGCAACGAAATGACAGAGGAAGAGTATGAGCAAGCTGTCATAGATTTCGAGATTGAGCGTCAAGATATCGTCAAGCTGCGGGAGGATATTGAGGCAGCCAAGCTGCGCGCGCCATTCACAGGCACAATCGTTTCGGTCTCCGCTCAAAAAGGTCAGACCATTCAAGCCTATGATGAAGTCGCCTTGATTGCCGACTTGACCCAGTTGACGGTAGCGGCGAAGCTGAGCGTAGAGGATCTGAAGAAGATAGCGCCGGGCCTGCCGGCAACGGTCGACATCAATGCGAACGGCACATTCACGGGCACCGTGCAGCGCTTGCCGGTTCAAAACCAGGACAACAACAATAGCGGCGGCGGACGGTATAACCCGTACAATCCGCCGAATCAGCAAAATCAGGAGTCGATAGACGATTATTTGCTTGTGACGGTCGAGGGCTTGCCTTCAGAAATTCAGCGGGGAACGCCGCTTAGCGTGTCGGTTGTAACCGATCGCAGGGAGAATGCGGTGGTCATCCCGCCGTCTACGCTTCGCACTTACGGGGGACGCACGTATGTGCAAGTAGTGGAAGAGGATGGAACGAAACGCGAGGTCGATGTGGAAGTTGGCCTGCAAACATCTACGCAGGTCCAAATCGTGAAAGGCCTGGAGCCGGGACAGAAAGTAGTGGGCAAATAATGAAATTGCCGATGATACGCTTTTTGTTCCGCAAGATGTGGAACAACCGCTGGCTGACGCTAAGCACCCTTGGCGCGCTAGTGCTGGCGGTAGCATTCACCACGAGCATCCCGATGTATGCCAACGGCTCGTTGAAGCGGGTCGTCTCGGAGTCGCTGCAGGAGCGCAATGCGGGATTGCCTGCGGGCTCTCTACTATTCCGTTATCAAACCGTCGGTTCGGATTCGCCTGATATGGAGTCCTACGAGGCCGTCGACCAGTACATTGAAGAAAAAGTGAGTGCCGACATCGGATTTCCGGTTCACAACTATGTCAGCTTGACACAGCTGCGCAACAGCCGGATATCTCCAGTAGACACCGAGCAGGTGGATGCCAGCATTCGCAGACAAATGTCACTGATGTCGCTTACCGGGCTCGAAGACCGGATTGAAGTGAACAACGGTGTCATGTACAGCGACCAGATTGAGGATGGAGTCATTGAGGCGATTGTACTGGATGAGTCCATGTACCGGAACTATTTCCGGGTTGGAGACGAATTCTACTATCCCGTCAATGCGCCGGGCCAGGCTCCATTAAAAGTAAAGGTTGTCGGATCGTTCGAGCCGAAGGATCCGGAATCGCCGTATGACGCGTACTGGTTCCAGGGCTTGGACGGCTACATGAATGCGTTCCTGATCAGCGAGAAGGTGATGAAGGATCAGCTCATGCAAGAGATGAACATTCCGCTGGATACGGGACTCTGGTATTATAATTTTGATTTGAGAGATATCCAGACAAGTCAATTGACTCCGCTGACGCGGACGCTTGATCGCATGAATATTGATGTGTACCAGCTGCTCCGCAACACGCGGGTGGATCTGTCCTTCAAGGACATGCTGCAAGACTTCAAGCGGCTAAGTCTTCAACTGCAGACTTTGCTGTTCACGCTAGCCGTTCCGATGATCGCTATGGTGTTCTATTACATAACGATGAATTCCCGTCAGACACTGGAGCGCCAGCGCAGCGATATCGCCGTCTTGCGAAGTCGCGGTGCGAGCACCAGACAGATCATCTGGATTTATACGCTGGAAGGCTTGATACTTGGAGGAGTCGCCCTTGTCATCGGGCCGATGCTTGGCTGGTTCATGGCTAAGAGCATTGGCTCCTCGAACGGATTCCTCTCGTTCGTGGATCGCAAGTCGATCCCTGTCGATGTGGACATGTCGATCATTTTGTACGGTGTGGCAGCAGTTGTCATCGCGCTGGCTGCAAGCCTGATTCCGGCAATTATTTATGCGCGCAGCTCCATAGTCGGATTGCGCCAGCAAATGGCCCGTTCGGACCGCAAACCGCTGTGGATGCGCTGGTATCTGGACGTTCTGCTGATCGCTTTGTCCGGTTACGGCTGGTATTTGTTCAATGAACGCCAGATCCTTACATCGCAGGCCGGATTGAGCAGCGACCAGCTGCAAGTTCAGCCCTTGCTGTTTTTCGTCCCGGCATTGACGATATTCTCATTGGGGCTGTTCTTCTTAAGATTGTTCCCATGGCTTCTGCGGTTAGTCAATTTGCTGGGGCGCTGGTTCCTGCCGCTACCGGCTTACTTGACCCTGACGCAGCTGTCGCGCTCGGCCAAAGCGTACTATCCCTTGATGCTGTTGTTGATTCTGACACTCGGTCTCGGGGTATACAACTCTTCGTCGGCGCGGACGATTGATTTGAACTCGACAGAACGCACGCTTTACGAGTACGGTACGGACGTCGTGCTGCAGCCTGTCTGGGAAGGATTCGCCGAAGTGCAGCCGCGGCAACCGCCGCCTTCCGGGGGCAACGGTGAGGATGGAGGAAGCGGCGGCGGTGGCGGTGGCGGACAGCAGCCGCCTGGAAGTCCGGGTGCACCGAGCGGACCGCCGCCTACGATTCGTTTCGCAGAACCGCCGTTTGAAATCTTCAAGGAAGCCGTTGGCGTGGAGAGCGCAGCCCGCGTTCTCAAAACGAAAGGCAATGCCGTAGTAAGCGGCCGGACAGCCGGGCAAGGTGTGCTGATGGGAGTAGACAACGTCGATTTCGCGAAGGTTGGCTGGTTCCGGGACAGTAATCTGCTTCCCCATCATCAGAACATATACTTGAATCTGCTTGGCATGTATGAGCAGGCTGTGCTGATTCCGCAAAATTTCGCGGAGAGGCACCTGTTGGAGCCAGGCGATATTATGACGATTGCGGTGGAGCAGCAGGCGATTGAATTCGTCGTAGTCGGAACGATTCCCTACTGGCCTTCTCTCTACCCGCAGAACGAGCCATTTTTCATAGTGAATCTGGATTATGTGTACGATCAAATTCCTTTGATTCCTTACGAAGTGTGGATCAAGATGCAGGATGGCGCGCTTCTGACGCCTATGCTGGAGGAACTGGTGGAGAAGGACATTGAGCTGACGAATATCAAGGATGTTCGGATCGAGCTCGCCCAGCAGCAGCGGCTCCCGTCGCGCGGAGGCGTATTCGGGATTTTGAGCTTGGGCTTCCTGGTTTCGGTACTCGTATCCTTCATCGGTTATTTGCTGTACTGGTTCTTTAATCTTTCCAGCCGCTTGGTTCAGTTCGGGGTGCTTCGCGCCATGGGCTTGTCACGGCGTCAGCTGACCGGCATGCTCTTGCTGGAGCAGGTGTTCACCGCCGGGCTGTCCATTATTCTCGGCGTGCTGATTGGCAAAGCGGCCAGTTATTTGTATCTGCCATTCTTGCAGACCACCGAGGATGCCAGAAGGCAGGTGCCGCCATTCCAGGTCGTGTTCAATTCGCAGGATACGATGAACATCTATATTGTCGTAGCCTTCATGATGCTGACCGGCGCCGCTCTCTTGTTTATGCATATTCGCAGACTGCGTGTGCATCAGGCGGTTAAAATGGGAGAGGAGCGATGACCATGATCGAATGCGAAGGATTAGTGAAGATTTTCAAAAGCGACAACATCGAGGTAGTCGCCCTTCAAGGCTTGAATATTCAGGTGAAAAAAGGCGAAATGATGGCCATCATTGGCAACAGCGGCAGCGGCAAGTCTACCTTGCTGAACATTTTGGGCGGTCTGGACCGCCCTTCTGCCGGTCAGGTGCGCGTCGGCGAATGGAATTTGCTGAAGATCACCGACGAGCAATTGGTTGAATACAAGCGCAAGACCGTGGGCTTCATCTGGCAGAACAATGCCCGTAATTTGCTGCCGTATTTGACCGCGATTGAAAATGTCGAGATGCCGATGCTGTTAAGCGGCAACTATGACAAGCAATATGCCAGGCAGCTGCTGGAGTGGGTAGGCTTGGGCCATCGGATGCACAACAAGCTGCATCAGCTTTCCGGCGGAGAGCAGCAGCGTGTGGCCATTGCAATCTCGCTTGCGAACCGCCCGCAGATGCTGCTGGCCGACGAGCCCACAGGCTCAGTCGATACGCAAACCTGCGACATGATCATGGATATTTTCCGACGCATGAATCGGGAACTGGGCGTAACGATCGTAATCGTTACCCATGACCTGTCATTGGCCAGCAAGGTGGATCGCGTTGTAGCCATCCGGGACGGATTGACCAGCACCGAATTTGTCAAGCGCAACCCGAATCTGGATTTAAGCGCACCGGGCAATCATAAAATGCAGGATGTGCATGAGGAATATGTGGTCGTCGACCGTGCAGGCCGACTGCAAGTACCGAAGGATTTCCTGGCCGCGCTTCAGATTGACAACAAGGCATCAATGGAATTTGACGGAGAGAAGATTTTGATCCGCTCTCCCAAACTATTGGAGGGGAATACGAATGACGACAACTAATAGAAGAGGAGCCCGCAAGATTGCGACGGTTGCCATTGCGCTGTCACTCTTGCTTTCTATTCTGGCTGCTTGTACGGGCGGGAATGCCACAGAGAGCAACGAAACACGTGTACTGCGCATAGCCGTCATGTACGGGGACAGCAGTCAATCCGACTACTTAAAGACGCAATACACGGACTTGTATGAATTTACTCATGACAACATAGATATCGAATTTGTTCATGCGATTGACTACAGTTCTCGCCGCTATTCCAGCGATCCTTACAATCCGGATAATGAGCCGGATCCCGTGGAAGAAATGAAGAAGCTGATTGAAGGGCCTAACCCTCCGGATATTGTCATGGTGAGTTACGACGAGCTTGGCATGCTGATCGACGAAAATCTGCTGTCGCCGCTGGACTCTTACATCCAGAACGACCAGTTCGATACCAGCGATTTTGTGCCGGCGGTGATCGACGGTCTCAAGAGTCTCGGCAACAACCAGCTCTATGCGCTGGCGCCGACATTCTCCTCTTCGGCATTGGTGTACAACAAGCAGCTGTTCACAGAGCGCGGTGTGGAATTCCCGACAGACGGCATGAGTTGGGATGAGGTGTTCGCGCTGGCAGAGCGGGTGTCTTACGGAGAAGGGCAGGAGCGCAAATACGGGTTCTCCTTCAGCACCTATTCGTATGGGGATAGTCTCATGTATGAAATGAGCCTGTACACCGATCCGCTTCAGCTCAGCTTGTTCGATGAGAATTACGAGCGGCTGATGGTAGATTCGGATGGTTGGGAGCGCGTATGGCAAACCATGCTGGACTTGAAAACGAAAAAAATTGTGCCGGACGCTCCGGATTACAGTCAACCGCGGACTCCGTCTCCATTCGAAGGCAACAACTTCCTCATGGGCCGCGTAGCGATGGTTCCGATGAGCTATGGCAATTTGAACGAACTGATCGATGCAAATCGCAATGCCGATACGATCGAAGGCTATAATGCCATTGACTGGGATGTCGTGACACTCCCGATTCATCCGGAAGTCGGCAACGTGGGCGGTTCGATGTATATGGACCCGATTATGGGCATCACCGCCAATGCGCAAAACTCCGAGGATGCATGGGATTTTATCAAGTTTATCAACGGTCCGGAATGGGCGGAGCTGAAGGCGCGCAGCTCCTATAACATGGTTTCGCGCAAATCGTACATCAAGCCGCATCCTGGCGAAAATTACAACATTGAAGCTTTCTTTCATCTGATGCCGGCGCCAAGCACGGTAAACAACGATATCTGGCGCAGGGTTCCGAATTATTGGGAAATCCAGGATCTCGGTTCCCGCAAATTCCAAGAAGTAATAGATGGCGACAAAGACATTCGCCAGGCTCTGCAGGAATGGGCGGTTGAAGGTGAGCAAGCGCTGCAGCGCATGAGAGAAAGTATGGATAACTCAGGCGGGGTAGAGGTTATGCCGTTCTAGGCAAGCTCTCCTCTGAAGTGGTGCTCCCTTGCTCCATAATATGGCAAGGGAGCATTGCTATTTTCCCCCACATGCCGTATTCATAGTCTTTCCATGTTATAATTAGCTTGCAGGTAGATGAGGAAGGGAGCGATCAGGATGAAGCGCAGAGTACACAGTACGGAAGTGAAGAATGCTGTCATGGAGAAACTGGCAGCCAGAGGGGTAACAGTCGAAGATATCGCTTATATTGTGCATGAGATGCAATCTCCATACAGTGACGATCTCACAATAGAGACTTGTGTGCATTCCGTCAATAAAGTGCTTGAGAAGAGAGAAATGCAGCATGCGCTGCTTGTTGGCATAGAACTGGATATCCTGGCGGAGAAAGGCATGCTCTCCGAGCCGCTGCAATCGATCATCGAGACAGATGAAAGCCTGTTCGGCTGTGACGAGACATTGGCGCTCGGCTCCGTTCTGGGTTATGGCAGCATTGGGGTCACCACGTTCGGTCATCTCGACAAACACAAAGTAGGCATTATCAAGAAGCTCGATACGAAGATCGGCAAGGGGGTTCATACCTTCCTGGATGATCTGGTCGCAAGCATCGCGGCATCTGCTTCAAGCCGCATAGCGCATCATACGCGCGACTTGGAAGAGCGCGAGGCCGCCGCGAGCAAAGCGGAGGAGAATGCCAGTTAGCTTCGCAAGTGTGTCTAATCCGAAGCGGAATGGGGTACGCTAACGGATAGAACTCCGCTTCGAGGTGAACAGACATGAGATGGATCTATTGGATGCGTCTGTATGACAGCAAATTTCAAGCTGGCTGCTTGGCCAAGCGCATGCAAGAGGATTGGTGGATCTACGGCTACGAATGTCCGGAGGAAGTGGAAATTTTCCGGTCCAAGCGCGGTCGTTTCGGTGTTCGCTACAGCCTGTGACCACTAGGAGAAAAAATACTTGACTTTCTCTGCCCTGATGGTGTATAGTTATCTTTGTCGCCGAAATGGGATTCTGATTCGAAGGAAACCTCATTCGCCGGCTTTGATACGACGCGGGGTGGAGCAGTCCGGTAGCTCGTCGGGCTCATAACCCGAAGGTCGCAGGTTCAAATCCTGCCCCCGCAATACTTGCTTCACAAGTGCGTCGGGGGCCTTTAGCTCAGTTGGTTAGAGCGGTCGGCTCATAACCGATTGGTCGGGGGTTCGAGTCCCTCAGGGCCCATCACCCATCACCCTTGAGAGGAAGCATGGGTAAGTCTCAACATAACTCCCCACTGCAGGCGTTAAGCTTGCGGTGGGGTTTTTTCGTTCTCATGACATCCCAGGCAACAGAGCTTGCACTAGTTCTCTTACCGTTTGACCATATCGTCATTTGCAATATTTTGTCGGATTAACCGGGGGATTGTTCCTTTCTGGAACAGGCTTCCGCCGATGGCGTGTCATTGCGAAAATCCCGGCAATTTGGCGTTGACGGATAGCGCCGGGCTGTATTACCCTAATAAATAACAGATAGAAATGCGCCGCTTGCCGAAACGGCGACCGGCGTGTTTAGGAGCTTTTTTTCGTGTGAAGGGGCGGTTTTGGTTTCCGGCACTTGGCTACTGGGGGACAGACACAGAACAATATTGCTGCGAAAAGCAGGCTGGAGTGATCGGGGTGCAAGTGACTAAACAAGAACTTATCCAACAATACGAACAATATATCCCTTGGCTGGAGGGATTGAGCAGCTTGGACGAACAAGCTTTTCGGACGCCTGTCGGACCGGGCAAGTGGACGTGCGCAGAGATTATCGGCCACTTATTGTATTGGGACCGCGTGCTGCTGCACGATATATTCCCCAATGTATCTGAAGGCGCTGCTATCGAATGCCCGGAATTCAGCGATTTCGAAATGGTGAACGGGATAGCGGCGCAATATGCGCGTGAAGAAGCCTCTATCCAAACGCTGATCGCAGAGTCCATAGAAATTCGAAGCCAGATCATCTCGTATTTGCAGAACAAGAGTGAAGAGGAATTTCAGCGAACTTTCCTCATCAATACAAGCGAGCAGACGCTGCTGCTCTTGATGGAGGATTTCACCGGTCATGACCGTCACCATCGTCAGCAGATTGAAAAGCATCTGGAGAAGCTGCTTTCGGCATGAACGGAAGGAACCCCTCCCCGCAAAAGTACGGGAGGGGTTCTTCTGTTATACGCTGCCTGTCGGATGTTCCGATGGCAAATGGTGTATCCAATGATTAATCTTCCGTATTGACTTCTTCAAGCTCAATTGTATAGGCGCTGGACACAAACGTTTCTGCTTTCGGATAGGCGATAACCTGCGGATACATGCTGTCCGGGTCTGGATAGAGACGGTCATACTGAATGATGGCCTTGTCTCCCTCGAATACAATGCCTGCAATGGCGATACCATAGCCAGGATGAGGCTTCGTTCCCCAATCGACGATCACTTTGTTGACTTCCTCATTGACCGGCACGATGGTATGGCTTGCATCATCCTCAATGCTCAGCGGCTTCTCTTCCACCGGCTCTTGGACAATTGGGAGGGTTGGCTCCTCTCCTTCTTCCGGCTGCTGCAGGCTGTCTTCGAACTCCTGGCGTTCGCGCACGAGCGACAAGCTGTCATAGAGCAGAACTGCGGCTTCCAGACGGGTAATAGGCTGAGTCGGATAAAAATGCTGCTTCTCGTCGAGTGAGATGAGGCGTGCGTTCAGCATGATCTGGATGCTGTTCTTGTAGGCTTCCTCGATATCGTCCTCATCCTCAATCATGAAATACATCTTTGTAACCGGGAATGGCCCTTGCAGCTCCAATGCCCGGTGCAGGTAGTGGACATAGGCGGCTTTGCTAATCACTGCATTCGGATCGATGTCGCTAGGCAGCTCGAAGCCATAATGAGCGGCAAGCTCGAAGCTTTCTGCATACCAGGCATCCGCTGCAACATTGTCATAGGAAACTTCTTTGCCTTGCTCGAATTGCACGCGGGCCCACGACAGATCAAAGCCTTTGATCAGCATGGCAATGGCTTGCGCATTGGTTAGCTCGCCATCAGGCTGGAAGCGGCCGTCACCCGTTCCGCTGATAATGCCCATTCGTTTCAGCTCCTCCAGTTTTTGTCGGCTCTCTCCTTGGGGCAGGTCCGAAAAGGCAAATACGCTGCCGCCCATCATCAAGGAGAAGGCAAGCAAAACAAGGACAGTTCTTCTTACAATGACGGTTTTCATCTTTTCCATTCCACCTTTCTTTTTGCTGTGTTCATGCGCATGTTCTCGATTTCATAGACGGACGAAGCGTTTGAAAGGTTGCTTTTATGACGAAATTACCGATAGAATAAAGAAGTACCTCAATCTTTCAAGTTTTTTTATAAGACTTAGGCTCCTGTTGCCTGATGAAGGTGCGGAAATCCGAGATTTCGGGAGGGAAAAGCATGGCACAAGCGTTTCAGTTAGTATGGGAGAAAAACCGGGTCATCCGGGGCGACTTGTTTCCGTCCCGCCGCCAAGCGGAAGGAACGATTGTCATTTGCCACGGCTACAAGGGCTTCAAGGATTGGGGCATGTTTCCCTATGCGGCAGAACGATTGGCCGAGAACTTCGATGTGGTAAGCTTCAACTTTTCCCATAACGGAATTGGTGAGGATTTGGTTAACTTTACGGAGCTGGACTTATTTGCCTCGGACACTTATACGAAGGATTTGGAGGATTTGGCAGAAGTGACGGCGCGGATCCGTTCAGGCACATTGCCGATTAATGGGCGGGGGCCGGATACGGAATTGCCTTTATATTTGCTCGGGCACAGCCGCGGCGGGGCTGTCAGCCTTATCTTCGCGCTTGACCGCCCGGATGAAGTAGACGGAGTGATCGGCTGGAACAGCACGGTCCATGTCGACCTGCTCACAGAGGAGCAGAAGGCAGCGATGCGCGAAGGCAAACGCGCCTACGTAACGAATGCCCGCACCGGCCAACAGCTGCCGCTTGATCCCGTCATTTTGGAGGACTTGGAGGCGAACCGCGAGCGCTTCGCGATTGTCGAGCGCATTACGACTGCTCAAGTACCGATCGCTCTGATCCAAGGCACGGAAGATCATAAGCGCTTGCAGGAGGGCAACGCTCGACTCGTAGAGCGCAATCCGAGCATCCGCTGGATTCGAATAGCAGGCGGCAACCACACCTTCAACACGGTTCATCCGTTCCAGGGCAGCACAGAGGCGCTTGAAGCGGCAATTGCGGAAACGGCTGGCGTGCTTCATCAATGGAGCACCACTCAGGAATCCGTAACTGATACGTACGGATTGTAAGAGCTTGATTCAGCCGGCGGGTCCTATGCCTGCCGGCTTTTCGCTGGATGAAGGTCTATGAGAATCTTTTATTCCAAGAACCATAGAGCACACAGGCAACAGGGGAATCGGAGCTGCAGCCCAAGCTGACTATGCTAGGAAGCAATGCGCTGCCGCTGTGGAAAGGAGATCGGGACTTATGGCTGAGGCGAGCGCTGAGAGGCCCAACTGTACATATTGCGCTTATTATTATGTAACATGGGACGCCCGCTTTCCGCGCGGCTGCAAAGCCTACGGCTTCAAGAGCCGGGAGTGGCCGACCGCAGCTGTCCTTCGCGCATCCGGACAGCCCTGTTTGCAGTATACGCCAAAGCGTAAATAACGAATCGCTGTAAGGGGCATTTCTTATACTTGTCAAACCCCTTCTTTATCGATTAACATGTATACAAGTATACTAGAATAGGATGAACCAGGGCCAAACCGAATTTACTGAAAGGCAGGGATGACAGATGGATGAGCCGTTGCCCCCTGAAGGCGGCCCGAATCCCGTCAAGTCCGCGGGAGCAACGACCGGCAAGCGCAAAGCTTCGGTCCTGCTCCCCGCTCCGCGCAAGACGCTTGGCGATCATATTTACGAACAGCTTCGGGAGCAAATTGTTCACCTGCAGCTGGAGCCGGGGCAGATGATCTATGAGAACGAGGTTGCCGATTCGCTGCAAGTGAGCCGTACGCCAGTCAGGGAAGCATTTCGGCTGCTGGCCAACGAGTCTCTCATTGACGTCTTGCCGCAGCGCGGAACGAGAATCTCGCTGATCTCCGTTCAGAAGGTGTCAGAAGCGAGATTCGTTCGCGAGCATCTGGAATCGGGAGCGTTCCAGTTTGCTGCCCGGGAGTGGAGCGAGCAAGCCGCAGTCGCGTATGAGCCTAAGCTGATCGATTTGCTCGAAAGGCAGCGGGCTGCGGCAGAGCAGCATGATGCAGCGGGCCTGTTGACCCTGGATGAGACGTTTCACGAAACGGTTATGCGCATGACAGGGAACGAAACGCTGCTGCAAATCATTCACCAGATGCGTGCGCATATGAATCGCGCCCGTTTTCTGTCATTGACGGCGATTCATCAGATGGATCAGATCATTGATGAGCATGAACAGCTTCTGGACAGCATTCGGGCGAGGGACGAAACGAAAACCGCATCTATGCTGGCCGACCACTTGCGCAAGCTGGACATCCATCTCCCGCAGCTGCGTGCCGAATATCCTCATTATTTCTGCGACTAAGCGGGAGACTGGCTTTGCCCAAAACTAACGGTGCAACTGGAGCGTCGGCATGCATAGGCGGACGCCAGTGATCTACAAATTAGGTAGGTTAGGAGAGAAGATGCATGAGAATGGTGTTTCGCTGGTTCGGTACCGGCAATGACACAGTAACACTGCCGCAGATCAGGCAAATTCCTGGCGTGGAAGGGATCGTTTGGGCGCTGCATCACTTGCCGGCCGGGGAAGAATGGCCGCAGGAGGAGATCGAGAAAATCAAAAATCAAGCGGATGCCTTCGGCTTCCATCTGGATGTAGTAGAGAGCGTAAACATTCACGATGATATTAAGCTTGGTCTGCCTTCCAGAGATCTGTATATCGATCGTTATATCCGGACGATTCGGAAATTGGCCGCTGTCGGGGTGAAGACGATCTGTTACAATTTCATGCCGATCTTCGATTGGGTGCGTACGGATCTGCACAAGCGCATGGAGGACGGATCGACGGCGATGTTCCTGGATAAACAAGCATTGGAAGGCATACAGCCAGAGGAGCTCATTCGTCGCATTAACGAGAATCCGGCGTTTTCCATGCCAGGCTGGGAGCCGGAGCGGCTCGCCCATATTTCCCAGATGTTCGAAGCGTACCGCGGCATGACCGCTGACCGGCTTCGGGACAACCTGCGCTATTTCCTCGAGCGGGTCATTCCGGTAGCGGAGGAATGCGATATTCGAATGGCCATTCATCCGGACGATCCGCCGTGGCCGCTGTTCGGACTGCCGCGCATTGTCAATTCGCGTGACAGCATTCGGCGCATCCTGAAGCTGGTAGACAGTCCGTACAACGGCTTGACACTGTGCACCGGCTCGCTCTCGGCGAACCGCGGCGAGGATATCGTCGGGATGATTCATGAGTTTGCCGATCGCATCCCATTCGTGCATATCCGCAATATCAAGGTCTATGACAATGGCGATTTCATCGAGACATCCCATCGCATGCGCGATGGCACAGTTGACATCTGCGGCGTTGTCAAAGCGCTGCATGACATTCAGTTCAAGGGATATGCCCGTCCCGATCATGGCAGACAAATTTGGGATGAGCACTGCCGACCCGGGTATGGACTTTATGATCGGGCAATGGGGATTATGTATTTGTGGGGAATTTGGGATTCATTAGAACAAACCAGAGGGAGCGGGTCGCAATGATACCAATTCATGAACAGCTTAGAGGGAAGGTTGCGGTGGTCACAGGAGGCGGGGGCATCTTGTGCGGCGCGATGGCACGCGAGCTTGGCCGACACGGCGTCAAGGTTGCGGTAGTCAACCGCACAGCCGAGAAGGGAGAAGCCGTAGCCCAATCCATTCGCGACAATGGGGGCGAGGCAGTCGCTGTGGCGTGCGATGTGCTGGACGTTGAGCAGGTCCAACGCGCAAGCGAGCACATTGCCTCCCATTTCGGTCCATGCGACATACTGGTCAATGGGGCGGGGGGCAATCATCCGAAGGCAAGCACAACAGCGGAGACGTTTCGTCCGGAAGATGTCAGCGATCCGCATGCATTGTCTTTTTTCGATATGGCCAAAGAAGATTTCGGTTCTGTCTTCGATGTGAATTTTATCGGCACACTAGTGCCTACGCAATTGTTCGCGAGACAGATGGTGAACAAGCCGGGAGGGACGGTAATCAATATTTCTTCCATGAGCGCATATAGTCCGATGACGAAAGTGCCGGCTTACAGTGCGGCCAAGGCAGCCATCAACAACTTTACACAGTGGATGGCGGTTCATATGGCTCCGGCAGGCATCCGGGTCAACGCCATTGCGCCGGGGTTCTTCTTGACCGAGCAGAACCGGACACTGCTTACGAACGAGGACGGTTCTCTGACAGCACGCTCGGAAAAAATCATGGCACACACGCCGATGAGGCGGTTCGGCGAGCCGGGAGACCTGTTGGGAACACTGGTCTGGCTCGCGGACGAAAGCATGTCGGGGTTTGTGACGGGTGTTACCGTTCCGGTTGACGGAGGCTTTATGGCTTATTCGGGGGTATAACTATGCCGAAGTCGAAGTCAAAGTCGGAGGCTAATTTGCAATCTGCGCATTCGGACACCCTTGCCTTTACCAAGCTATCGACGGTAGCTGTTTGCGCAGAACCGTCATCGGCTATCGGCCATGCTCTTCGTATGGTCGTACGCGATTATGAAAGCGTTCTCGGCGCAGGCCTCGCATGCATTACGGTGTCGATGAAGACGCCGACCTTATCGTCCGGTATGCTTCGCAGTCTTCCGAAATCGCTGTGGCAGTACGAAAAGGGGTTGAAGGCGTTAACAGAGGCCGAGTATGGCAAGTCGAAGTATTTTTACCGGGCGGATTGACTGACGAATATTCGCAATACGATGGAACAGTGGAGAGCTGTGGCGATATCTCCGCATGCAGGAAGACCATCCCGACATGTTCTTGTGGTACAAGGAGTATCTTATGCCCTGGACGGAAAAATACATTTATCTGGAGAATACGCACCGCAATCCGCTTGCGAACGATGACTTGGCTCGAAGGCTCCTGGATTATTTCAATCAGCATTAGCCGTATCGCCGGAACAAGCTCTTGATTCTATCACAGTTATGGGGATACATGGTTGTCAGACACCGCAGGAAGCGGGCCAAGCGTAAGCGCGCAGCGAGAGGAAGATCTCCAGTAACGAGATAAATCGAGTTTCTGCAGGAGAGGCGTCAGGTTTCGCCATTGAAACCTGACGTTTGCTTTGAGCAAGATGCAGAACGGAGCCAGGCTGGCCTGGCGGGATTATGTAACTTGCGGGCCAGTGCGGCGCATTGGAAAAGGATGAATAATGCAAATTATGGTACAAGTATCATTAATTATTGGTAGCTTCCTCATTACATGTTCTATTTGCGTATGAAATTCCCACGATTATTTACCCTCTTACTATTAATAATGAAGCTGACTTCCTCAATTAATGGTAAAAGGGTAATAAGTAAGATCAAATGTGCCGTTTTCGCAGAAAATTGTTACCTTCCTACCCTTGATTCATGGAAGATGTATCAGTATCGGAGAAATGGTCCATACAAGGTAGCAGTGATGCAGAGCTTGAAATGAATATCCTGATTGTAGTTGCCAAATCCGGAACCGAACAAGGTCAGGCCGCCGACATGCTTGGCGTCCTCCAGCACGACAAGCCGAAACTGCCATTGTTTGCGGCGGATATCCAGATCGTCCAGCTTGACATCGGAGATTCTCTGGCCGTCAATATAGCTGCCGGTGGCATTCACTTTGAATACCTTGAGCAATCCGTATTGATTGATTTCATTCCACCATCACTCAGGTGTGTATTTCCTCTCCAAAGTACCGGGATTGGCGGGGATGGGCAATGTTTTTCTGGTTAGGCCAGTTCATGATGAGTATTCTCTTTGAGTTGGATGATCGGCACGCGTTGACGGCGCAAGCGATTTCAAGATATACTTTCACGTAATTCTACCGTCTCATACATAATGACCAGGAGGGAAAGCGATGCACAACAACATTATTGTCAACACGGATATCGTGGAAGGGAAAATCAGCAAGCATATTTACGGACAGTTCGCCGAGCACTTGGGGCGCTGCATCTATGAAGGGCTGTGGGTAGGGGAGGATTCACCGATCCCGAATACGAAGGGCATTCGCAACGATGTTGTTGCCGCTTTGAAGAAGCTTCAAATTCCGGTGCTGCGCTGGCCAGGAGGCTGCTTCGCCGATGAGTATCACTGGAAGGATGGGGTAGGGCCGAAGGAGAGCCGCAAGCGCATGGTCAACACCCATTGGGGCGGCGTGGTCGAGAATAATCACTTTGGCACGCATGAGTTTTTCGACCTGTGCGAGCTGTTGGGAGCAGAGCCTTACATATGCGGCAATTTGGGCAGCGGCACCGTCCAGGAAATGTCGGAATGGGTCGAGTATATGACCTTCGACGGGGAATCGCCGATGGCCAATTGGCGCAGGGAGAACGGCCGGGAGAAGCCTTGGAAGCTGAAATATTTCGGCGTCGGCAATGAGAATTGGGGCTGCGGCGGCAATATGCGTGCGGAGTACTATACCGACGAGTACCGCCGCTACCAGACGTATGTCCGCAATTACGGAGACAACAAGCTGTACAAGATTGCCGGCGGTCCGAACGTGGACGACTACCATTGGATGGAGGTGCTGATGCGGGAAGCCGCGCATCTGATGGACGGCGTCAGTCTGCACAACTATACGGTGCCGGGAAGCTTCGCGCAGAAGAAATCAGCGACAGCCTTTGACGAGTCCGACTGGTTCGAAACGATGGAAAAGTCGCTCTACATGGATACGCTGATTACCCGCCACACGGCGATCATGGATCAATACGATCCGGAGAAGCGGGTAGGGCTGATCGTTGATGAATGGGGCACGTGGTTCCTCGTTGAGCCAGGCACCAACCCGGGATTCCTGTATCAGCAAAACACGCTGCGCGACGCATTAGTGGCCGCGCTGCACTTCCATATTTTCCACAAGCATTGCGACAGAGTGCATATGGCCAATATTGCCCAGATGGTCAATGTGCTGCAGGCGATGGTTCTGACTGAAGGATCACAGATGCTCCTGACTCCGACCTATCACGTATTCGAGATGTTCAAGGTGCATCAGGATGCGGAGGCGCTGGCTGTCTCGATCGAATCGGACAGCTATCAATTCGGCGGCAAACGCTTGCCGAAGGTTTCCGCTTCTGCCTCCAAGCAAGCCGGGGGCCGCGTGCACGTCAGCTTGTGCAATATTGATCCGGGCGACGGTGCCTCTGTGGACCTGGTGATCAGAGGTCTTGCCGGGCTTGGAACGATGACGGGCCGCGTGCTGACTGCTTCGGAGATGCAGGCGCACAATACGTTCGAACAGCCTGACAACGTGAGTCCTGCGGAATTCGATGCGTGGGAGATTGACGGGGATCGGCTGCGCGTCCAACTGCCGGCGATGTCGGTCGTTGTGCTGGAGCTCCAGCCATAAGGCGGTGCCCGGTATGGGGAGAGCAACGAACGGCTGCAAGGGCTGCGAGCGGGACATTCGGGTGAGCGAGGAGCAAATCCAGCGTATGCTGGATAAGATGGCGGTCGGGTTCGACTGCGTGGACGACGAGCAGTACAAGGCCCGGTTGGAGGCCTGCTCGCACTGTCCCGATCTGATCGAATCGCACACATGCAGATTTTGCGGCTGCATCGTGAAGGTCCGCGCCAAGCTGGCGGCGCGGACCTGCCCGCATCCCGGCGGGTCAATGTGGCCTGCCGGATAGTGAAGCTGCGAGGGAGCGGCGGGCCTGCCGGCTACTTGCATAAAGATTGGAAGAGAGCTCGAAGTGCGGATGTGAATGGCACGCAGACGGGACCGGCCGATAAATGCGTCGTAATCGACTAGTCGTGGGACTGCGAGTCCAGCCCGTGGGCCATAAATCGGATTTCAACTTATTGCCTCATTCAGGAGCATTATTGGTAGTTGTACTATTAATTAATAGTATCAACCTCATTCAAATTGAACCAATTCGTCCCATTGTCCGCGATTATTTACCCTTTTACTATTATCTATGAAGCTGACTTCCACTATTAATGGTAAGTGGGTAATAAATGTGGCCGCTGGCGTTGTATTCGCCTAGTATTTATTACTTTTCTACCATTAATTAATGGTAGGTGTATCTGAAGTGCTTGGGATGATATGCGCGGGTCTGAATCCGTCTATCGACTGCATTGCGAAGAAAGCTGCTCAATAAGTCAGATTCGGCTTAGAGCAGCTTTTCGTGTTGAGCGAAAACATTCCCTAGTTCAGAGACTTACTGGATATGCTGACAATGCTAATTGTAAAGCTGCTTAAGCACAATGACTGCCCGCTTCAAGTCCTCTTCGCTTTTCCCATCAAGTAACTTAATCGCTTCCAATACGCGCTGGTCGTAGGGTAAACCCTGATATGCCAGTAGTTCTTTCGCTTCCACTCCAAGCGCAGTGGCGATCTTCTCCAGTGTGAGCAGAGTAATGTTCTGCTCGCCCCGCTCCACGTAACCTATGTATGAATGCGATGTGTCAATCAATTCAGCTAAATCTTCCTGCGACATTCCTTTTTCTTTGCGAAGGCTTCGAATCCTTGCTCCCACTTGCTTCAATATTTCTTCCACTATATCAGCTCCCTACTTATGAAGTTTAGGCGTGGAGTTCATGGAAAAAATCGATCTGTCAATAGTCTGTGAAAATGTCACCTTAACTTTTCTAAGAAAATGTCACTTTCAGTGTGGATCGAGGCCGTCTAAAAAGAGGCCTCGAAATAGCCGTTGTGCTGTGAGTACATTGCATCTTGGAACGAACGCTTTGTTGTGGTAAGCTTGGATTGGTTTTGAGTCCCCGTGG